>JAYPMF010000083.1:0-8086 GCA_038129785.1 Flavobacteriaceae bacterium | reverse complement strand
GAAAACCTGACAAAAATAAGCCCACCACCTTAAACCTTCTCACATTTGGTAATTGCTGGTTTTGGTAATTCTGAAAGTAGGCTGAGACTTCATCACCAACCCCTACAGATAAACGTTGCGCGATGACCTGAGATAGTAATATTTCATTAGAGGTTTTATTTCCTAACCTGGGAAAACTTCCTGATACCAAAAAGCTTTCTAATTGATCCCATTGGTAATCCATTGAAACACCTTTCATTACTATACCTTCAAACTGATCATTGGCTTTAAGCAAGCCACCTTTTTGTGCAACGCTTTGAACATGAGTTACTCCCTCTTCATTTTTTATTACTTCCATAATAGCCGGATCATTAGCTATGGGAAGTACTGAAATCCAAGATTCACTATTTTCAAAAGGTGCCACTAACAAGTGACCATTAAAAGCCACAGTCTTTTTTTGTATCTCCTTTTGCAATCCCTTACCCGTTGCAACGGCAATCAAGATCATAGACATCCCCAACGCCACTGCAATCTTAGCAATTTTAATTATCTGAGCAGAAACATTACCTTTATGCAAAGGATCAAAACGCATCCTTCTGGCGATAAATAAGGGTAAATTCAAATCAAATTAGTTTTGTGAAAGGCATATTCAAAATTACATTTTTATTTTTTCTTTTTTTGGGTAATACTTTGGTAAGTATAGCCCAAACTCATATCGTTTACGGAGCCTCTCAATTGGAGTCATATAACAAAATATTACAACAGGAAAATGTTGGCGTAGTTGCTCATCAAGCCAGTATGTTGAATCCAAAAACCCATCTGATAGACACCTTACTCTCTCTAAATGTTAATATCATAAAAGTATGTGCTCCTGAACACGGGTTTATGGGAGATGCAGACGCGGGAGAGAGTGTGAGCGATCAAAAAGACCTCATAACAGGATTACCCATTCTTTCCCTCTATGGAAGTAATAAAAAACCTTCTAAAGAAAGTCTGAAGGGCATCAGCATCATGCTCTTTGATTTGCAGGATGTGGGTGTAAGATTTTACACCTATCTCTCGACACTCCATTACGTAATGGAAGCCTGCGCCGAAAACGAGATTCCTCTGATTGTTCTGGATCGACCCAATCCAAATGTTAACTATATCGATGGCCCTGTTTTAGAGGAAGATTGCAAAAGCTTTGTCGGAATGCATTCTGTTCCAATCGTCTATGGAATGACCATCGGAGAATACGCCAAAATGATAAATGGTGAAGGATGGCTTTCCGATGGCATTAAATGTGATTTGAAGGTAATACCCTTGAAAAACTATACCCATCAAACCCCCTTCGAAATACCTCAAAGGCCTTCTCCTAATTTACCCAACGCTCATTCCATAGCACTTTATCCCAGTTTATGTTTACTCGAACCCACCGTAATCAGTGTAGGTCGAGGAACCGAAATGCAATTTCAAATCTACGGTCACCCCGAACTACCTAAAACCAATTTTTCTTTTACTCCCATTCCTAATTATGGGTCTAAAAATCCTAAACTTCAAAATCAACTTTGTCACGGATCAGACCTAAGAAATATTGACTATCCAAAAAAAATTGAATTACAATGGTTGATTCAAGCCTACAGGGATTTTCCAGATAAAAAACATTTTTTCAAAAAGGGATTCAACAGAATCGCAGGTAACAAAAGGTTACAAATACAATTGGCTCAAGGATTGGGTGAAGAGCAAATTCGTAAAACTTGGGAAAAGGACTTAGAAAAATTCCAAAATATTAGAAAAAAATATCTCATTTACCCCTAATTAGCTCCATGATGATTGAGAAGAAAGATGTCTTTGGAAACGCCCTATGGGACTATCATCAATCCCCCGGAGATCAAGAACTAATTACCTGGACCAGTCTCACAGAAGAAGACCCTGTTCCAATCAGCTATTATTTTAGAACATTTGACCAAATGCCTCTTTTAGAACAAAAAGCTTTGGAGATAACCTATGGAAAAGTTTTAGATGTAGGTTGTGGTGCCGGCTCCCATAGTCTGTTTTTACAAAACAAGAGAAATTTGAGTGTTACAGGATTAGACAACTCCCCTTTAGCCATTAAAATTACTGCCGAAAGAGGTTTATTGCATACCGTTCAACAATCCATTTTTGATTTCCATCAGGATAATTTTGACACCATACTGCTTATGATGAATGGACCCGGAGTTTGCGGCAATTTGGAAAGACTACAATTATTGCTTGAAAAACTCAAATCACTTCTCAATCCTAAAGGTCAAGTTTTACTGGATTCTTCAGATTTGATTTATTTATTTGACGAAACCCCTGAAGGTGAAAAAATCATCCCTGCCAATCACTATTATGGTGAATTGGAATACGGACTTCTATACAAAAACAATACTCAAACCTTCCCATGGCTCTATATTGATTATGATCTTCTAAGCCATACTGCTCGTCAAGTGGGCTTTGAAACCACCCTTGTTTTAGAAGGAGATAATTGGGATTATTTAGCCCGTTTGATTAGGGAATATTAAGGTACTTATGGGTTTGCAAGGACACTTTCCATTGGGTATTTTTCATAACGTAGTCTACGATCAGTGGCATCATCTTCTCTCGCTTACTCCATTCAGGTTGAAGATAAAGTTTACAATTTGGAGTCACTTTTTCCGCTTGCTTTTCTGCAAAACTAAAATCATCACGGTTATGAATGATCATTTTCAACTCGTCTGCTCTGTCAAAAGCTTCCACAGTAGGAAGTTTATTTTTTTTTGGAGACAAGCAAAACCAATCCCATTGGCCTGATAGCGCATAGGCCCCTGAGGTTTCGATATGCGTTTTCATATCAAGTAATTTCAAACCCTGTGTAAGGGGGTTCATATTCCACATCAATGGTTCTCCGCCCGTCACTACTATGGTATCAGAGTACTTATAGGCTGTATTAATGATTTCATCTACAACTGTTGGTGGGTGCAATTTGGGATTCCAGCTTTCTTTTACATCACACCAATGGCAACCCACATCACAACCTCCAACCCTAATAAAATAGGCTGCACTCCCCTTATGATAGCCCTCTCCCTGAATGGTGTAAAAAGCTTCCATTAAAGGAAGCATGGTTCCCTGAGCAAGCATTTCACCCTGTTTCTTCAAATCCATTTGAGCAAAGATAGTTCAGCTTTACTAACCTTAAACAAAAAAAAAGTATATTTGAGGGAGCACCTGCAAATGATTAAATAAAATCCCTATGAAGCCTTGGCATCAATTCATTGATAATATTTTTATACGGGTTTTTTCAGAAACAAACCAAAACAAAGTAGAACGCGCCACATTATGGTTGTCCATGATTGGATTTATCATCCATCTTTTCTTAATCTATGCTAAAAAATATGACTGGTTTAAGATTTCCTTTGAAAGCAGTTTACTCATAGATCCCATTTCGGCTATCTATACCCCATTTTCGATCATTTTGGTTTATGAGATCTATCTTTTGGTCGTTAATCTTCCTCGGTCATTTACCACTTCCGTATCCAAACAATTTCAGATCATTTCATTAATACTTATTCGTAGAATTTTTGCAGATATCCCCAAAATTGATTTGAAAGCCAACTGGTTGAATACCCAAGAAAATGTTCAACTGATCTATGATGTTTTGGGAGTATTGATAATTTACTTTCTGATTTTCTTGTTCAACAAAGGACGGTCAAGATTGCCCAAAAAACCCATCAATCTGAATATACAAAGTTTTGTTGCCTCCAAAAAAGCAGTAAGCCTGATCTTGTTACCCATTTTGATCATCACCTCTTTTATCAGTATTTATCATTGGCTCTATGGGCTTATCTACCTTCAGATAACTTCAGATATCAATTCCATTTTTTACAACGAATTTTTCACCATTTTGATTTTGGCAGATGTGTTGATATTACTGCTTTCTTTTCAATATACTGAACGGTACAGCCAATTGATAAGAAATACCGGATTTGTAATCTGTACCATCTTGATAAGACTCTCTTTTGGAGTAAGTGGTCTTACCAACGTATTATTGATTATTTCAAGCGTAGCTTTTGGTTTGGTGATACTGACCATTTACAATATGGAAGAAAATCCTCTTCAAAAAAAATAGGCTATAAATTAGTCTAGCCTAGGACTTTCGCTCGCAAGAAAGTAATGTGTTTTTTAGCAACATGGCAATAGTCATCGGACCAACTCCCCCTGGTACAGGGGTAATATAGCTCGATTTCTTAGCCACTTCATCAAAAGCCACATCGCCCTTGATGACATAACCTTTAGGATGAGAATCGTCCTGGACTCTTGTGATTCCTACATCAATAACGATAACACCCTCTTTTACCATATATCCTTTTAAAAATTCAGGGATACCCAAAGCAGAAACTATTATATCTGCTTTTTGAGTTAACTTTTCTATATTTTTTGTTCTACTATGGGCAAGAGTTACAGTCGCATTACCTGGGTTGCCTTTTTTACTCATCAAAATACTGATGGGTCTACCCACTATATTACTTCTGCCAATCACCACACAATGTTTTCCCTTAATATCAATTTCACTCCTTTTTAGCATCTCCATTATACCAAAAGGCGTTGCTGGGATATATGAGTCCATTTCCAAAGCCATTCGACCAAAATTAGTAGGGTGGAATCCATCCACATCTTTCATGGGGTCAACAGTCAATAGTATTTTCTCTTCGTCTATATGCTTGGGAAGAGGAAGTTGAACGATATAACCATCCAAAGAATCATCATTGTTTAACTCTTTGATTTTATTTAGAAGAGTCTGCTCGGTAATACTGCTCTCCAGTCTTATCAGTGTAGATTTAAAACCCACTTGTTCACATGAACGAACCTTACTCCCAACATATGTTAAACTTGCACCGTCATTTCCAACCAATACCGCTGCCAAATGAGGTATTTTTTCTCCTTTTTCTTTACGCAAACTGACCGCTTGCTTAATTTCCTCTTTGATTTGTTGGGAAAGGTTTTTTCCGTCCAGTATCTCCATAATTATTTATATCCTTTAAACATTTGCATCATTTGTTTTCATGTCCCACCTTGCATCATTTTCATCATCTTACTCATCTGACCAAATTGCTTAATCAATTGATTCACCTCATTTATATCCCTCCCAGAACCTTTTGCAATTCTATTTTTTCTACTGTGGTTGAGTAATTCAGGTTGCGTACGCTCCTTAGGAGTCATTGAGCCAATCATGGCCTCTATATATTTAAATGAGTCGTTGTCAACATCTATATCTCCCATCATTTTGTTGGCCCCAGGAATCATTCCCATCAAATCTTTCATATTACCCATCTTTTTGACTTGCTGTATTTGAGATAGAAAATCATCAAATCCAAATTGGTTTTTAGCTATCTTTTTATTGATTTTTCTCGCTTCTTCTTGGTCAAACTGCTCTTGGGCTCTTTCGACCAGTGAAACTACATCTCCCATGCCCAAAATACGGTCTGCCATTCGCTCCGGATAAAACACATCTAGTGCCTCCATTTTTTCTCCTGTTCCGATAAACTTTATGGGCTTATTGACCACAGATTTGATGGATAAAGCGGCTCCTCCCCTAGTGTCTCCATCGAGTTTGGTCAAAATAACACCCTCAAAATTAAGGGTATCATGAAAAGCTTTAGCTGTATTGACAGCATCCTGACCGGTCATGGCATCGACTACAAAGAGCGTTTCATCAGGTTTTACAGTGTGATGAATGTCTGAAATCTCTTTCATCAAGACCTCATCCACTGCCAATCGCCCGGCAGTATCAATGATCACTACATCATTATTTTGTTGTTTGGCTTTTTTTATGGCGGTTTGTGCAATCTTTACCGGATTTTTTTCTTCTCGATCACTAAAAACTGGAACGTCAATCTGCTCTCCCAATACAACCAACTGATCAATCGCTGCTGGACGGTAGACATCACAAGCAACCAGTAAGGGCTTTTTATTATTCTTTTTTTTGAGATATAATGCCAACTTTCCACAAAAGGTGGTTTTACCAGATCCTTGCAAACCTGACATTAAAATAACCGAAGGCTTTGAAGAAAGCTCTATTTCAGCTGCACTGCTTCCCATTAGTTCGGTTAACTCATCCTTAACTAACTTTACCATCAGCTGGCCAGGCTGAAGACTAGTTAAAACTTTTTGGCCCAGGGCTTTTTCCTTAACTCGATTGGTAAATTCTTTAGCAATCTTAAAGTTAACATCTGCATCCAGCAGCGCCCTTCTGACCTCTTTGAGGGTCTCGGCAACATTAATCTCGGTAATCTTTCCATGCCCTTTAAGCAGCTTAAAGGCACTTTCTAGTTTGTTGCTTAAGCTATCAAACATTGGTCAATTTTTATAATATAAATTTACTGTTTTCTATCGTATTTAAAACCTTATCATTCATCCATTTTTGTGTTTCATGATAGCCATTACGATGGTATGAGGAAAAGTGATCGCAGCCAAAAAAGAAAAAAACATTGGCATGAAATAGTTGGCATTGAAATCTACATAACTGTAAACCAAATATAAAGAGATCAAAGAGGCCAACCAATAAATCAATGAATGCTTAAGGTATTTCAGAAATGATTTTAAATTCATCTCTCCATAAAGGAATTTTAATTGATCCGAAAGGGAGGGTAAACTATGCCATACCACAAAATAAAAGGCAAATGCAAACCATAATGAGCCAACATAAAAAACACACGCTAAAAGTAATAGTAATAAAGCCTCCTTTATAATATGAGAGCGAATAGAAACCTTTAAAAGGATGTTTATTAATAAAATAATTCCCAATAGAAGGGCAGTGAACTGGAAAAATTCAAAACCCAATCGATATCCAGAAATCTTTTCGATTACCTTTACAACCGAGTCGTATTGAAATGTAAACATTAAAAAGAAAATAAACGCACCATATAATGTGAAAAAGGCTAAATGAAATAGGGAAAATGACAATCGATCTTCCCAATGTTGTTCTCCAAAATGATAGCTACTAAAGAGTACAAAAACAATCAATGAAATAGAAGGAAGGGTAAAAAAGAGAACTCCCCCAAACAAAACTACGGAGATATATAGCAAAATAGACTTTAAATAGAGATTATTCAGTTTTCCTTTAAAACTTTTTGAAATAATTTCAAGATCATTTGCACCATGCAATATACCTATGGTCAAAACCCCAAAACCTGAAAAAAAATCAACAAAACTGGGCGATATTAGGGGCACTAGGACAATAAACACTATGGTAGTCAAAATACCAATTTGGTAATTTTTAGTGGCTTGAAATATCAATTTGATAAATTTTTTTGTAAAAAAATATTAGATATATAGTGAGTAAGTTTAATTTTTTTTAAATTTACCTAAACAAAATAAATAATTAATTTAATTATGGAAAATCTTTTTAATTTATCTGCTGTGGCCCCTGCGATGGCTACAGACGATTATGTAGGGTTCACTTTTTTTGTAGGGTGTATGGCGATGATGGCAGCATCAGCGTTTTTCTTCCTATCTATGAACTCTTTTGACAACAAATGGAGAACATCCATTTTGGTATCAGGTTTGATTACCTTTATAGCTGCTGTGCACTATTGGTACATGAGAGACTATTGGGCAACTAATGCTACTTCTCCTACATTCTTCCGTTATGTGGATTGGGTGTTGACTGTACCTCTAATGTGCGTTGAGTTTTATCTGATTTTGAAAGCTGCTGGAGCTACCAAGTCGTTGATGTGGAAACTGATCTTCCTCTCTGTAATCATGTTAGTAACAGGTTACTTTGGAGAAGCAGTTCACACTACTGGACAAGGTCCTGCATTATGGGGTCTTGTGTCAGGTTTGGCTTATTTTGCTATTGTTTATGAAATTTGGAAAGGTGGTGCTGCCAAGCTTGCAGAAGCTGCAGGTGGAGCCGTTCTATCTGCTCACAAAACCCTATTGAAGTTTGTCTTCATCGGTTGGGCAATTTATCCAATAGGATATATGGCTGGTACTGAGGGATGGTACAGCGGAATCTTTGGTGGACTTCCCATGGACGTTATTTATAACGTTGGTGATGCTATCAACAAAATTGGATTCGGTTTGGTTGTTTACAATATAGCTGTTAGTTCTAAATAGTTTTTAAGTA
>JAYPMF010000082.1:6149-8528 GCA_038129785.1 Flavobacteriaceae bacterium | reverse complement strand
ATTTTTCCCTTAACGAAGCCATTGATTTGGCCAATGTATTGCGAGCAGGTAAACTCCCTGCTGCTGCAGAAATAATACAATCCGAAATTGTAGGACCTTCTTTGGGTAGAGAAGCCATTCAAAGTGGGATGTACTCCTTTATCATCGCATTGATATTGGTATTGGTCTGGATGGTTTTCTATTACGGAACCGCTGGCATATTTGCCGATGTCGCCCTAGTGTTAAACATACTCCTTATTTTCGGTATTCTTGCTGGATTGGGCGCTGTATTGACTTTGCCCGGTATTGCCGGTATTGTACTGACCATCGGTATATCGGTTGATGCAAACGTATTGATCTTTGAAAGGGTGAGAGAGGAACTCAAAAAAGGGAAAGGCCTGAGAAAAGCTATTGCTGACGGATTCAACAACGCGCTGTCCTCTATTTTAGATGCCAATATCACTACCGGACTTACCGCATTAATCCTTTTTGTATTTGGTACTGGACCCATCAAAGGATTTGCAACGACCTTATTGATCGGTATTGCAACTTCGCTCTTTACTGCCATTTTTATTACCCGTTTTTTTATCGACGCTCGAAACGAAAAAGGAAAATCTCTTACTTTTGGTACCCGATTGACCCAATCATTGTTTACCAGCATCAATATCAGTTTTTTACAAAAAAGAAAAATCGCCTATATTGTCTCAGCGATTATCGTTACCGTTAGTTTGCTATCACTTTCCTTTCAAGGTTTGAATCAAGGGGTGGACTTTGTAGGAGGACGATCTTACACTGTTCGATTTGATAATATTATCAGCCCCTCTAAGATACAATCCAGTTTGATTCCTTCCTTGGGAAGTGCGGAGGTCAAAACTTTTGGGGAAGAAAACCAATTGAAAATTACCACCAACTACAAGGTGGATGTAGAAGGCCTGGCTGTTGATAATGAAATTCAAAATATTTTATTTGAGTCGCTTCAGTCTTTTCTCCCCGACGGACTGACGTATGATAGTTTTGTTAACGGGGCTGAAGACAAGAAGGTGGGGATCATGTCCTCCATTAAAGTAGGACCTACCATTGCAGACGATATCAAGAAAAACTCCTTTTTGGCCGTTATTGGATCACTGATCGTTGTTTTTCTCTATATTCTATTGAGATTTAGAAAATGGCAGTTTTCATTGGGAGCAGTAGCTGCCGTATTCCATGATGTATTGATCGTGTTGGGAATTTTTTCCTTGACCTATAAGGTTATGCCTTTTAATATGGAAATCAATCAGGCATTTATTGCGGCGGTGCTTACCGTGATTGGTTATTCCCTAAACGATACGGTGGTAGTTTTTGACCGCATCCGTGAGTATGTGGGCGAGCATACCAAATGGAAGTTTAACGACACGGTCAACGCTGCCCTAAACAGCACCCTAAGCCGAACTCTCAACACTTCTTTGACCACTTTGATCGTTCTTTTGGCTATCTTTATTTTCGGTGGGGAATCCATCAGAGGGTTTATGTTTGCGTTGATTGTTGGGGTAATCGTTGGGACCTATTCTTCCGTCTTTATAGCAACACCGGTAATGTTTGATACACAAAAAGGTAAAGCACTTGAGAAAGAGATAGAAAAGTAGGGTAATGGTCTAGGCTAAATTTTCGTTTTGGAATTATACTTGGTGATATTCGAACGAAAACCAAGTTTTTATCTGAAAGTTAGGAATTGCCGAATATTAATTTCAAAGTAATTATCTACAACCAATTTTTATAGCCAGTTTTTTAAATATACATATCTTATTTATCAAAGTCTTTTATTTCAGAAAGTTTGACAAGATTGACTCCTTCAATATTATATCCAACTAAATGATAGGCTATTTTTGGGTTTACGGAGTATTTTTGATATGCGCCAGGTGGTGTTGTCCGTGCCAGGCATAAAGTGCTAGGACGGTTGCAAGGGGGTAGTATTTATCTCTGGCAGGGTGGTAGTATTGTCGTTCCCATTGATGGGAATCTAGGGTTTCGATCAACTTAGCCCACCGATGGTGGATTCCCCTAAGGATCAATAAACTGCTTTCCACATTGGTATCCAAGGCATCTGGCATTTCAGCCCATCGGTCTTGGTCATAGTCTAAAACTTTCGGGGTATCTTGGTTAAGTGCGAGTTTAAATCTCATGTAGCTTTGCAGATGACTGTCGGCAATATGATGGATCAACTGTCCAATTTGCCAGGCACCAGGACGATATCTTTTTTTTAAATCTTCCATGCTGTAGCCTTTTATCTCAGCTTCCAACTTGGATGGAAAAGATCTTATTTCTTCGGTAAGGGACTTGATCTCTTCAGGATTCAGTTGGTTTACCCACCGGAAACGTCCAATGGGAAACTTTAATTTTTCGATTTCATCATTCATCACAGTT
>JAYPMF010000082.1:0-6139 GCA_038129785.1 Flavobacteriaceae bacterium | reverse complement strand
TCTTCACAGTGAGTGATTATGTAGTTTTTTTAAGGAGGGAGAGTCCTAAAATGATAAGACCCAAGATGATAAAAGGTATGCTCAACCATTGTCCGGTGGAGAAGGCAGGCAGGATTTCCTCAAATCCACCTTGACTTTCCTTAACATATTCTACCAAGAAGCGGATACTAAAGAGTCCGGTAAAGAAAATACCCAGAAGGAATCCACCTTGATCCTTGTAGCGGCTGTCGTAAATTTTACGGAGTATGAAAAACAGGATGAGATAACCAAAAGCTTCGTACATCTGCGCAGGGTATCGAGGCATTATCTCTCCTCTGTTTTGGAAGACTACACCAAAGTTGGAACCAGTATATTTTCCTACAATTTCGGAATTAAAAAAGTTTCCGGTTCGGACAAAAAAACCGCCAATCGCAACGGGTATAGATAAACGATCCAGGATCCAAATCAGAGGCTTGAAGGGGTTAAGGTGTTGAAATATAAAGATTCCGATCAATATGCCGATGGTAGCTCCGTGGCTTGCCAGTCCTCTAAAACCAATAAAATCATATCCTGTTCCGTCTGCCCGTTCTTTGATTGGAATCAGTATTTCGATCAAGTGGTTTTGGAAATAATCCCAATTGTAAAAAAATACTTCACCCAATCTAGCGCCTAATAAGGTGGAGATCACCATATATATAAAGAGGGGTTCCAAATATTTTTGATTGACATTTTCTTTGATAAACATTTTTTTAAAGAGGTGTAAACCCAGCAGAAACGCGATTATGAACATCAAGCTGTAAATATGAATGCCAAAGCCACCGATTTCAAATAATTTTTCGTTGGGTGCCCAATTAAATTTAAGAAAGGTCATTTTTATAATTATGGGTTAAATGTAGTCATTCTGGAACAGTTTAGATCAGAAAAAGTCAAGGAACAGGATCATAACCGCTTTTGCTCCAGGGGTGGCATTTAGCAATTCTTTTAATGGTTAAATAGAAACCTTTGATTGGTCCGTGACGACGTAAGGCCTCAAGCCCATAGTTTGAACAAGTAGGATTAAACCTACAAGTAGGAGGTAGGAGGGGGGAGATCAATGTTTGGTAGCTTTTGATAATCAGTACAAATGGAAAAATTAAAACTTTTCTCATTATGATTTTAATTGAGTGTAAATTGAGTCCCTTCTTTGCCGTCTTTGAGATGAATACCGAACTCTAAGAGTCGGTCTCTAATCCGGTCTGAGGTGACAAAATCCTTGTTGCTTCGTGCATTATTTCTCAGCTCGATCAACAAGTCGATGGTATTGTTGAGTATTTCATCTGTATTACTGGCGTATTCTTGCTCAGGCGCAATACCTAGTACCTCGCGAATAAAAACCGACATCATTTTGTTAAGGGTTTCTAATTGGTACTTATCTATGGGCATGTCTTTGTGTAACACCAAATTTATGAACTTTACGGCTTCAAATAGCTGAGCAATAAGAAGTGGGCTATTGAAGTCATCATCCATTGCGGCATAACATTTTTCAAGCCATTGATTGGTGTCAAATGCTCCGGCTTTATTGCAGGGATTGATTTCTGTGAGTTGGTTGACTGCTTCCATCAATTTTTTGTAGCCTTTTTCAGAGGCCTCAAGGGCTTCTTGGCTGATGTCTAATATACTGGTATAGTGGGCTTGCAGCATAAAGAAACGGACCACTTGCGGACTGAAAGGGTTGCTGAAAATGTCATTGTTACCAGTAAAGATATCCATGGGAAGGATATTGTTCCCAGTGGATTTGGCCATTTTTTTACCGTTGAGTGTTAACATGTTGGCATGTAGCCAATATTTAACAGGAGGGTAGTCGTGGATAGCTTGTGCCTGAGCAATTTCGCACTCATGATGTGGGAATTTAAGATCCATCCCACCGCCATGGATATCAAAGGAGGCCCCGAGGTATTTAGTACTCATGGCGGTACATTCCAAGTGCCAACCTGGGAAACCATCGCTCCATGGAGATGGCCAACGCATTATGTGCTGAGGTTCAGCTTTTTTCCAAAGTGCAAAGTCTTGGGGATTTTTTTTGTCACTTTGCCCGTCTAAGGTACGGGTGTTGTGAATCAATTCTTCGATCTTACGTCCACTAAGTTTACCATAGTTATGGTTTTGGTTGTATTTGAGAACATCAAAATAAACAGATCCATTGACTTCGTAGGCAAAACCTACGTCTAATATTTCTTTAATTAGTTCGATTTGCTCGATGATGTGTCCTGTTGCTGTAGGTTCAATACTAGGGGGTAGGGTATTGAATTTTTCTAAGATTTGGTGGAAATCTACTGTATAAAAGTGGACCACCTCCATGGGTTCTATCTTTTCGATCCTTGCTTTTTTTGCTATGCGATCTTCGCCAGTATCTTCGTCGTTTTCGAGGTGGCCCGCATCTGTGATGTTCCTTACATAGCGGACTTTATATCCCAAATGCGTGAGGTAGCGGTAGATCAGATCAAAGGAAATAAAAGTCCTGCAATTACCTACATGGACATTACTATAAACGGTAGGACCGCAGACATACATGCCTACATGACCAGGATTGAGTGGTTTAAAAGGTTCTTTTTTACCACTTAGGGAATTTAAAACGACCAAAGAATTGTCGATCAAAACTCAGTCTCTAGTTTTATATAATCCAAAAACTCTCTCTTAACTTCAATATCTTGAAAGCGGCCACCAAATTCAGAGGTGACAGTACTACTGTTTGTATCGCTTATACCACGGGAATTGACACAAAGGTGTTTGGCGTCAATAACACAAGCCACATTTTTAGTATTCAAAGTATTTTGAAGTTCTTGAACGATTTGAAGCGTCAGGCGTTCTTGAACCTGGGGGCGTTTGGCAAAGTAATCAACAATTCTATTCATCTTTGAGAGTCCAACTACTGTTCCATTTGAGATATAAGCAACATGAGCTCTACCGACGATGGGAAGCAGGTGGTGTTCGCAAGTGGAGTATAGGGTAATGTTTTTTTCGACCAACATCTCTCCGTATTGATATTTGTTTTCAAACGAGGAGGCTTTAGGCTTGTTGTCGGGATGAAGCCCGCTGAATATTTCATTAACATACATTTTGGCGACCCGTTTGGGAGTTCCACATAAGCTATCGTCGGTAAGATCCATACCTAAAATATGGAGTACTTCCCGGATTTTTTCTTCAATGAGCATCATTTTTTCTGTATTGCTCATTTCGAACGCATCAGGACGCAGCGGGGTGTCTTTAGTGTTACTGAGGTGCTGATCCCCAATTTCATCTATTTGTTCTAATAATATCTTGTCTAATTTCATAGCTATAAAAGAGTCACAAAGTTAATCATTTATCTCCATAATTGGAATTCGATTTTTTCGTCTGAAAAGGTTTTGCTCTGACTAAAGTTTAAGTGAGTAGGAAACCAGGAATTGAAATTGGTTTTTGTTGATTTCAATGGGATCATCAAGACCATTGTGATAAAGGGGTTCTGATCGATTAAAAACTAAATTTGAAAATCCAAAATTAAGGGCACTACTGCCAAAATTATATCCCAAACCAAAAGATGTACCTTTACTGAAGTCAGTTGATTTTCTGTTGATACTTTCTTGATTGAAATACCCACATCTAAAACTTAAGCGGCCTAAACGATATTCGCTTCCTATCTTGAGTGTACCTGCTGATTTTAGTTTAGTATTAATTATTTCATTTTGGTTAATGAAGTTGATGTCTCCGTTTCCAATATCAAATGAGGCTTTTTGATAACTAACAAGGTCATATTGAAGACTGATCAAACCTTTTGATCCAAAAATATAGGCCAGTCCACCTGAATATCGTGAGGGGGTAGACATATTGTATTCGTATATATTAATTATTCCTGGATCAATCGTATCATTACCGTCACTCTTAATGGTGATAATACTCTGTAACAACTCGTCGGTCATTTTATACCAAACGGGACTATGATAGCTGAGACCCAACCTAATCTTGGCGGCTTTATAAATGGCCCCAAATTGAAAAGAAAATCCTTCCCCAAGAGTCAAAAGATTGTTTTCAAACTCTGTATTTTCGAAAGTAGATGCTCCACCATAGTTGTTTTCGATCAAATTGTCAATTCTGTTAAATCGAGTTTGATGAGAATTGAGATTTAAACCCAAATATAGATTTTTCTGATATTGGGCACTTAGTGAAAAGGTGTGTTTGCTGTTTTTTCCGCTGTGGGTGACAAAAAAATCGTGATTGACCGGTCTCTCTTCTGGGTTGCTGTTGGAGACATATTGCGTGTTACTATCGTCTATTATGACGGGATTGATCATATAGCTTTGATATCCCAAGAAAGCTTGTTGACTAAAAAAGCCATTGTTCTCTCCTAAATATTTGTAGGATTGCGAGAGATCCTCATCGTCATAGGTTTTTATATCCCGATATGGAACTCCATTGGCAAAAGACAAAAAATAATCATCTATACCTCTGTTAGGGTTGGTTCCCCTGGCATTGAACTTGGAATTAAAGTTGTGGTCATTTTGGTAATTGTAGGCAAATGTTAGTTTTACAAAATCACTTGCTTGGGTATCATTGAGTACCAAAACCAAACCAAATTGACTGAGGGCTGAAAACCTGGAGTCAATATTATTGCTGTTTCCGAAATAATTTGTAACAACCCTGTTTTCAAAATTGCTGAAGCTCAAACCTATTTCAGAGTTGAGGAATACGGCTGCTGATGCCGGGTTGTCTTTAATGGCAGAAAAATCGCCACCAAGTGCATTGAATGCCCCACCCATAGCCACGTATCTTGCGGTGCCTTTCAATTCTGTTCGGGTGTAGCGCAAAATGTCATCCATATATTGCGCATAAGTTCCCACAGTGAATAAATATATCATTAGAACATGAGGGATGAACTTTTTCATAGTCGTTAAATTTTATTTCAATATTACCTGCCTCGTGAGATGCTTCCGCCCCCACTTCTTGAGCCTCTGGAACCTGAACTATAACTGGATGAACGCCCACCACTTGAATATGATGATCGAGAGGAACCATAGCTTCTTCTTGAGTTGTAACTGCTTTGATTGCTTGAAGAAGAATAGGAATTTGATCTGGAGGTGACCGTTTGTCGACTATTTCTATTGTTTGTTCTCTGCCGAGTCTGTGAAGTGGTGTTTCTATTAGTCGTCTTTTGGCCAGATTTGTTACCATAGGTTTGACTCTGCGATCTCCTGCCGACATTATATCGGCTAGTGCTTGAGGAATTGTTGTCACTGTTGGTTCCTCTGAAAGTATTGTTACTTGAATTATTTGAACTATAAATGCCTTGGCTGGAACGTCCACCTCTTGATGTATCGTAGGTTGAATAACGACCGGAGCCCCTAGAGTAGGGAGAGTAAGCATAGTTATTGTCAAATCGATTTCGATAATAACCTCTGTAACTATATCTGGGACCATAGAAGGGATATCCAAAGGTGAAAAAAGGATCATAAAAACTCAAACCCCAGTAAGGTCGATAAAAACCTCTATTTAAGAAGCGATTAAAACTCCAGAAGGGATCATAAAATGAATTGTAGAAACCCCAATTGAAATATCCCCAGGGATTATTATTGATGTAATAAATCTCTGTTTTGGTTGTGCGATCTCCCCACGGAGCTTGGGAATTGACATGTACATCGCCGTCTCTATTAACACTGCTGTAGTTGTCAGTATCGGTGTAGGCATGGTTTTGAGAATTATCCAAAGAGGAGTAATCATCAGCAACGTTGCTGAAATAATTTTTGTAATAGATACCATTTTCGTAGGTTTTGGTTTTTTCCACTTGTTTACTGACAGCTACTTCACCTCCATATATTCCATCTGAAGCATAATAAGACACAGCTTGGTAGCTTCCACATGATAATAGAGTGGAGAAGAGAAAAAGACTTATCAAAGAATAGCTCGAAGTAAAATTTAGTTTTGTTCTCATTGTTAGCGCTTTTGTGAATGAAACACAAACAAAAAAATAGTAATTTTGTGCTTTAAGTATTCTAAGTTACAGGAACAAAATCTGTGCCAAACTTTTCGTGGGAAAAAAATTAACAAGTAGATCAGAGGATTATTCGAAGTGGTATAACGAACTGGTAGTAATGGCCGATCTGGCAGAAAATTCTTCAGTTCGAGGATGTATGGTCATAAAGCCCTATGG
>JAYPMF010000081.1:0-8532 GCA_038129785.1 Flavobacteriaceae bacterium | reverse complement strand
AATCCTAATTATCTCGAAAAAATAAAGCAAAATGCTCTTCCTTTTGGAATTACTCCTACAATCATAAGTTCTGAAAATTCAGATTTTGGTCCATCATTCTTTGGTGACGATAAATTATTCTTCTCCACTACAAAAAATTAAACTGGAAACAATGAATTCGAGTGGTCTGGTGAGCCATTTTTAGATTTATTCGTAGCAGATCTTGATAGTATTGGAAATCTTAGCAACCCTCAAATGATCTCAGGTCAAGTAAATACTGATTATCATGAATCTTCAGCTATCGTTACAAAGGATAAAAAGAAAATGTACTTTACAAGAAATAATTATACAAAAGGTAAATTAGGAAAGGATAAAAACAAACAAGTTAATTTAAAAATCTACCGTGCCGAAAGTGATGATGGTAAGGAGTGGTCAAATATAACTGAGCTTCCATTTAATAATGACAACTTTTCTTGTGCTCACCCTGCCTTAAGTTTAGACGAAAAAAGACTGTATTTCACTTCTGACATGCCAGGAACTTTTGGTAATTCTGATATTTGGTATGTTGATATTTTTAATGATGATGAGTATGGAGAGCCCATTAATTTAGGCCCCCAAGTAAATACTGAGTTTAGAGAATCTTTTCCATTTATTTCTGAAACTAACATAATGTATTTCTCAAGTGATGGGTGGATTGGACTAGGTGGTTTTGACATTTATTATACATCACTTGATCAAAAAGGATTTCCTGTAATGTCAAAAAATATTGGAGAGCCTGTTAATAGTAAATTAGATGATTTTGGTTTTATTTACAAAGACAGTATTGACATAGGTTATTTCTCCTCTAACAGAAAGGGAATATGGGGGAGTAAATCTGATGAAATTTACAAGGTCAGAAGAAGTAATTGCAATGTATACATTACAGGGGTTGTAACAGATGAAGTAACTAATAAACCATTATCGGATGCGGTTCTTAAGCTTATTGATGAAAAAGGAATGGTAGTTTCAGAGAAAAAGACCGATAAAGATGGATTGTACAATTTTGATGATGCAGTCAACTGTTCTAATAATTATCAGATAGAAGTTAAAAAAGAACCTGGTTATAAATCAAATTATGCTAAAATTGAAATTCCTAATAAATCAGGAAAAGTAGCAAAAGACATAGCATTAAATTGGATCAATAATTGTGATCCTAATGATTTGATTTGTCTTTTAAATATTAATCCTATATTGTTTGATCTTGATAAATATTATATAAACTCTAGGGCTGCAAAAGAGTTAAAAAAGGTTTATGTTGCTTTAATGAAATATCCAGAAATTAAAATAGAAATCTCCTCTCATACAGATTCTAGGGGCTCAAATGAATACAATCAAAAACTTTCTGTAAAAAGAGCAAATGAAACAAAGAGTTGGTTGGTCAAAAGAGGAATTGATCCATCAAGGTTGATTACATATGGTTACGGGGAATTTGATTTAGAGAATTACTGCAAAGACAACATTGAATGTGAAGAAGATGAACATCAGGTTAATAGAAGATCTGTGTTTAAAATTTATTAATAATATGAAAAGAATTTTTATAATATCATTATTTTTTTTCTTTAATATTCCATACTCCCAAGAAAGATCAGAAATCATTAAATCAAAATCAAACAGGGACTTTAAGATTTATTTGAATGCTCAAAAAAATATTGTTTTTTTTGAGTTTTGTGATCCCAAAAATTTATCCCATTGTGATTTAAAAATCATATCCTTTGATTTGAGAGGTATAGTCAGATTGTTAGATGAAAATTTGCCAATCGGAATCACAAATGTTTTAGGTAACGGGAAAATAATTAAATCACATAATGGAAATTTATCAATTGAATCCTTTGAGGGTATTTTTTCTGAAAAGGTTAGTTATATTGAGTTTATATCCGCATTAAGATCTATTTTTTTTAGGTAAATTTTGTTAAAAAGTCTTTTGGTCGATCAGGTTATCAATTATTATGGCAGCATGATCTCTAGAATTTTCAATAAACCATTTGTTTGTTTTGAGACCCCCACAAACCACGCCTGCTAAATAAACTCCCTTTGCAGTAGATCGCATTGTAGTGGGATCGTAAATGGGAGTGCGATACTCATCCTTATGGAATTTGACTCCAAGAGATTCCAATAATTCAAAATTGGGTTTGTATCCTGTCATGGCCAATACAAAATCGTTTTCTATTGTCTTGACACCCTCCGGTGTTTTAAACCGAACTTTATACTCTTTGATTTCCTCAATCTCAGAATTAAAATAAGCTTTAATACTTCCCTCCTTTATCCTATTATCGATATCTGGTTTAGACCAATATTTGACGTTTTGTCCGATCTCAGACTCCCTAATGATCATTGTTACGCTACGGACACCCTTTCTGTATAGCTCTAGAGCTACATCTACGGCAGAATTAGCAGCTCCCACTACAACTACATTCATTCCGAAAAAAGGATGGGCTTCTTTGTAATAATGTAATACCTTGGGAAGTTCTTCTCCAGGAACATCCAATAAATAAGGATAATCATAAAAACCAGTAGAGACTATGATGTTCTTAGATTTATAGTTATTCCTAGGGGTTTGTAAATTAAATAACCCCTTTATATTATTAACCGAAATGATTTTTTCATACAATCTAACATTCAAACTCCAATGCGAGGTTACCCTTCTGTAATACTCCAAGGCTTCAGATCGAGTAGGTTTCGAATTATGGGAAATAAATGGAACTCCCCCAATTTCTAATTTATCGGAGGTGGAGAAAAAGGTCATATTCATCGGATAACGGTAAAGGGAGTTCACCAAACAACCTTTATCAAAAATCAAATAATCCAAATCTTTTTTTTGGGCCTCAATGCCACAGGCCAAACCAATTGGTCCAGCTCCAATAACGATCAGATCATAAATTTTATTTGACATAGAGACCGGCGATTAATTTAAATGTCTAAATTTAAGATAGAATTCTGTAACCCCAATAACTTAACTTTATATTAAATAGTTTTATAGAAATGAAAAACCTACTTTTAATAAACAAACCGCACTTTCCAGAAACTTCTTATTTAATCCTTCGATTTTTTACTGGCATATTCATGTGTTACTATCATGGTTGGTCAAAGCTTACTGCTGATTCCTCTCGATGGGAGCGACTGGGAAATACCCTCACCCAGTGGATAGGACTAGATTCACTCAAGATTACTTTTGGCTTTTTGGCCGCCTTTTCAGAATCTATTGGTGCACTTTTGATTGCTATTGGTCTTCTAACAAGACCGTCGGCATTTTTATTAGGAATAACCATGATGGTAGCTAGCTCCAAAAAAATATCTGAGGCGGGAATTGATGGAAGTGAGTTACCCTTACTTTTTTTAATACTGTGTTTAGTTATTCTACTCAAAGGCCCTGGAAAGTTCAGTATAGACAGATTTTTATTAAAAAAATAGAATTGGTTAATCTACTTGTCCACAATGTAAGAGACAGATTGATCCTCTAAGCATATAATTTTAGGTAAGTTAAGCTCAGTTTTGTGTTTCTTCAAAATCCTAAAAGTAAATTTTTACTTTTTATTAAACGGATATAATAGTACTGATAGTTTCAAAGAAGATATAGGGGTTTTCTAATGTCAGTCTAACAAACTTTTATTTACCAATTAATATCAATATCAATTTAAAATGTTTTGGTATAACTAAAATTCACGGTATTCACCACTGAGGAATTCATTGGCTTCATTCTCTTTAAAAATAGCTTTATTACTGTCCCAGTGGAGAGTTTTGTTGGGAAACCTTCCAGCAATTACCCCCAACAAAATGGTTTCGGTCAATCTGGCTGAATAGGAAAAAGGAGCAGAAACCTTACCTCTACCCAAACAGGCATCCACAAACTGATGATAGTGCTTGGGAGAATCTCTTTCATAATCGTTTATAGTGATACCCAACTTACCTTTCGGATCATATTTTTTAATGTCTATTTCTTTATATTTTCCATCCACAATCAAACGAGGTGGCTTCATAAAGTGAGGTAGGAGTAGTCTCCCCTTTTCTCCAATAAACATGGCTCCTTGTAAGGGTAATTTTTCTTTGTTAGGAAGTCTGAGTTCTTTATGGGGCTTGGGTGCGCCTTTACCGTCATGCCATACCCACTCAAAGTTTTCAGTGGTGTATTGAGTTCCCCGAAAAGTATAGGTGACTTTATTGACCTCAGGGTAACCATAACCATTGGGTTTTCTACAAGTATTTTTGATGGTTTTAGGAACATCTAGAGCCAAGGCATTGTATGGTGTGTCAAAAATATGAACACCCATATCTCCAAGGGTGGCACAACCAAAATCAACCAATTTCCTCCAGTTCCCTGGATGATATACTTTTTCTTTATATGGCCTATCCCGGGCTGTGCCCAGCCAAAGATTCCAGTCAAGATTGGATGGTATGGGATCACTGCCAATGGCAGGAGGACCATCATAACCCCAATTTTTTGGTGACCAAGCCCTTACACGACTTACTTTTCCTACTATACCAGATTGAATCAATAAAGTAGCTAATTTATAGTCATAAAAAGAATGGACTTGTATCCCCATTTGCGTAACAAGATTTTTTTTCTCGGCGATTTTGCGCATAGCACGTACCTCAGACACATGATGAGCCAAGGGCTTTTGACAATAAACAGGTTTGTTCATTTCCATGGCCATGATCGAAGCAGGCGCATGTGTATGATCGGGCGTGGAGACAATCACAGCATCTATTTCGTTGGACATTTCTCTTAACATCACCCTATAATCTTTAAAAGTTTTGGCATTAGGATGGTTGGCAATAGCTTTAGCAATGGCATTGGAATCTACATCACAAAGTCCAGCCACTTCAACATCCGGATGAGAAGCAATAGACTTTAAATCAGCACCTCCCATGCCGCCAACACCTATGTGTGCCGTTCTCAATTTGTTAGCTTTTTTACCCATGGTAAAAACGGATTTTGGAATGAAAGCAGTAGAGGCCGCTGCCAATGAAGTTTTTAAAAAATCTCTTTTTTTCATAGATGAAATAGGTTTAAAGTTTTTTGATTTTTACATTTCTAAAAGAAAGATTACTTCCGTGGTCTTGAAAGCCAATGTATCCCGTTTTGTATTTTCCATAATCAGGTGCGTTGTTCCACTTACCAGAGTTTCTTCTTTCATACCAATCCTCAGACCATGGAACAAAAGATAATACCTTTCTACCATTGAGCCAATGTTCTACTTTTTCGGGTGTAAAAACAATCCTACTGCTGTTCCACTGCCCTGGAGGATATAATACTTTTTGGTTAATTTCAGGGACATACATTGCATAGTCAGCCGCAGTAAGTTGCCATTCTTTTAATTCATAGTTGTGAATCTCAGCATAGTTCTCATCATCCAGTAATTGGTATTCTGGCGCTACTACTGGTGGGCCATCATAACCCTCCTTAAGATGGTAAAAGATTCCGCTATTTCCTCCTTTAGGAATATTCCATTCCACATACAGTTCAAAATTTTCAAACTCTTCAGCCCCATAGATGATATCCCGACTGCCCTTATAGTCATAATCCTCCTCTAAAATCTGGGCAGTAGTAAAGGTCAATATTCCGTCCACGATTTTCCATCCAGGAGGCATCTGATCACCATTGTAGGCCCTCCATCCCTCCAATGAGCTACCGTCAAAAAGGGTTATCCATTCACTGGACTTATTTTTAGGAGCATCGGAACAAGACCAAATACTCAGGATGGCAATGGATAGAATTATATTTCTCATCGGGTAAAAATTTGTTTTTAATCTATTATTCCTAAGGGTTCAGTGTTTTTCCAGTTTCCACGGGTAAAGTCAGGGAATTGCTGTGGAGCACCATCTTGTTCGATTGATTTTCCACTGAGTTCGGTTACTGCACTCCAAAAAGCTCCTTCGTAAACATTTTGGTCTAAGGGAACGCCTCTCTGTAAACACTCTACGATACGGTACATCATAATACCGTCCATACCCCCGTGTCCACTGTCTTTAGATTGTTGATTGAGTCTTTTGTATAGAGGATGATCATATTTTTCATAGATTTTTTCTAGTTCCTCTCCTTCCACCCAACGGTGGTGATCTTTGGTAAACCCTTCTACCCCACCTTCAAGTGCCACACGGGTTGGGAAACCTGCCAAAATTCCTTTAGTCCCTTGAATAAGATTGTGACGAGTGTATGGTCTTGGACTGGTTTCATCCCATTGTAGCATAATCGTCCTTCCTATATGAGTTTTTATGATAGAGGTATTAAGATCACCGTTGCGATAATCCAACTGATTCCATAGGTGATCCGCAGGGTAATTTTTTTCAGCATATAATTTTCTACCCAAAGCAGGAGTAGAAAAAGACACAAGACTTTTAAAATTGTCATCTTGTCTGGCAAGATTCATATATTGAGCTACGGGTCCCAATCCATGAGTAGGATAAAGATTACCCCTTCCTCTTGCATAATGATGGGTACGCCATGAGCCTGTCCCTCGCTCCACATGATTCATTTGACCTCTGAGTTCATGAATGTAAGCCGCTTCAGCGTGGAGTAATTCACCAATTACTCCTTGCCTACACATATTGAGATACATCAGTTCATCCCTACCATAATTGACGTTTTCCATCATCATACAGTGCTTTTGCATTTGCTCGGAAGTATCGATAATTTCCCAAAGCTCATTGAGAGTCACGGCCAATGGTACCTCAACAAATGCATGAGCACCCTGTTTCATACATTCTATGGCCATAGGAGCATGGTTATTCCAATTGGTTGAAATAAAAACCACATCAGGTTTAATCTCTTGCAACATGGTTTTCCATTGGTTTTCATCTCCCCAATATGTAGCAATATTTCTATGTCTGGGAGACTGGGCAAGCCGCTTTACCATATCCATTTTTTCTCTGACCTTATCTTCGAAGAGATCACTAATGGCGACCACTTCAGTTCCCGGTAATCCAGCAAAAAACCTGAGATGTCCTCCTCCCCGGCTTCCAACACCAATAAATGCAGCTCGGATATTATTAAGTTTAGGAGCAGCATGGCCACCCATATAAACGCCTCCAGAAGATGCTTTTGGATTTACATCAGATTCACAGTTAGTAAGAAAAGTCGTAGCCGTCAGAGCTAGTGAGGATAGAGAAGTGTTTTTTAAAAATTTTCTTCTGTTGATTGACATTGAGACTTGGTTTTTTTTCTAAAATACAAAACTCAAAGGGTTTCTTCAAGTTCCTCATCCAATTTATAGTTTCCTTTTTCAAAAATGGAATGGTATGGTTCAGGGATTTCGATATCTGAGGTGTTTAAAGGGGTTCCAAAAAGATAAACTTTTTCTAGAGCAGGGAAAGAATACAAATCCTTTAAATAGTTTGCCTCGAAATTGGAATGGACTAAATTAATTTGTTTTAAATATTTAAGTGTCGTTAGTTTTTTTATTTCACTTCCTGAAATGAAAGTCTTATTTAATTTCAGCACCGTTAAATTTTTTAATTGTTGAAGAATTTCGAATATAGAATCAGTCACTTGGGTTTGTCCAATATCCAAATCTACAATATGTTCCATGGCCTTTAATAGTACTTCGGCATCTTGATCGCCAAAATCGGGGGAATTAATGGCAGAAATTTTTAACAGAGAAGAGTTTTTATAAATTGGAGCCACTAGCAAGCCCTTTGATATTAGAGAATCCATGTTTAATCTACTAAGGGGTTTTAATAGTGGTTCAGGATAAATACCGGTTTCGTCAATAGGAAAAAAAGAAGTGAAATAAGAAGTTGATAATCTCAATTCAGCAATAGTTTTATTTTTTGGTGCTCCTTGTAATACCCAATGATCAATTAATTTTTTTTCAGCCTTAGATAATTGATTTTTCGCTTTAGGGGGCATGTGTTTTTTTTCTTCCCTGGGTAGGTGAATCCTTTTTAGAATTTCACTTTCCATAGGGCTACTGATTGAAATAATTGGACCTTCTTCTCCACCACTCATGATACCCTTTAGGTTGTGAAGTAAAAGTTCTCCTTTTGATTTTTTAGGGTTGTGACAACTTACACATTTTTGGTCCAAAATAGGTTGTATTACACCAGAGTAGAGTGGTAGATCTTGATAGCTTTCAGGCTGCAAAACTAAGGTTCTGGAGGGAATTTCAATACCTAAAACTTCTTTAAATTGATCAGGAAGAGGTTCTGTCAAATGATCCTTTCCATGAGTTAGGTTACCTCCTAAATGTCCAGTAACAAATATAATTACAACCAATCCGTATCCTAGAAATCGATAGGACACCTTTTTTAGAAAACGGTAACCTTTGAGCTTTAAAAAAATAAAAAATGAAAATGCAAAAGTGAAAACCCCCAAAAACAAATGTCCCTGAATATCCTCCCACGGATAACCCTCTCTGTTATATTGAATGGTACCAGTAAGTATGGCGGCAAGAGTGGATAATGTTCCCCATAGGAAGGTGAATCTAATAATTTTTTGATGCTTGTTTTCTCTACTGTCATAAACCAACATCATCAAGCCTAAAAGTAAAAATCCAATGGGCAAATGAACAATTAGGGGAT
>JAYPMF010000080.1:0-8535 GCA_038129785.1 Flavobacteriaceae bacterium | reverse complement strand
GAATAATAGTCTTAGCTATAGCTATCTTGCCTCTACTAGGTATAGGTGGAATGCAGTTGTTCTCCGCCGAGGCTCCCGGACCCAATAGTGACAAACTTCACCCTAGGATCACTGATACTGCCAAAAGATTGTGGTTGATTTACGTTTCATACACACTCGTCGAAACTTTGCTTTTATCTTTGGCCGGAATGTCATTTTTTGATTCCCTGAACCACGCCATGAGTACGATGGCTTCCGGAGGGTTTTCTACCAAAAATGCAAGTTTGGCCCACTGGAACCATTTGCCATGGGTTCACTATATCATTATAGTATTCATGTTTTTGGCAGGGTCCAATTTTGTACTGAGCTATTTTGCTTTCACGGGTAAAATCAAAAAAATTTTTCAAGACGATGAATTTTTGACTTTTGCCAAATTTATTTTTGTCTTTTCCATGATAGTTTTTGCCGTATTGGTCACTCAAGTTGATCTTACGAAAGAATCTTTTGAGCACCCCCAGGTTTGGGGCAAGGTTGAAAGTAGTTTGAGACATTCTATTTTTCAAGTTTTGGCCATTGTTACCACAACTGGATTTGTAACTGCTGATTATACAGCTTGGACTCCTTTCATGACCATTTTCTTTTTTGGTTTGATGTTTTTGGGTGGTTCTGCAGGGAGCACCTCGGGTGGAATCAAGGTGGTGAGACATTTATTGATGATCAAAAGTGGTTTTTTGGAATTTAAGCGGGCTTTGCACCCCAATGCCATTATTCCATCCCGTTACAACGGTAAGGTGGTAAGCAAAGAAATTATAGGTAATATTTTAGGCTTTTTCATACTATATATGATTTCCTTTATCATAGGAAGTTTGGTTTTTGGCTTGATGGGGTTAGATTTTAAAAATGCAGTAGGGGTTGCAGCCTCATCACTTGGAAATGTGGGGCCTGCTATAGGGAATTTCGGACCCGCAAGTAATTTCAGCGAATTACCGGCTTTGGGTAAATATTGGTCTTCATTTTTAATGTTAATGGGTCGCTTAGAGCTCTTTACGGTATTGATTCTATTTACGCCTTTCTTTTGGAAAAAAAATTAATAGCCGTATTTGTCTTTCCATCTCGATTTTAAAAACTTTCGCATTTGATTTTCCTTGGTGTTCTCTGCTGGCTCATAAAAGCAGAAACCCTCGAGACCTTTCGGTAAAAACTCCATATTAATGAAATGATTCTCATGGTCATGAGCATATTGATAACCTTTGCCGTGATCAAATTGTTTCATCAATTCTGTAGGAGCATTGCGAAGGGATAGGGGTACTCCAAGGTTCCCTGTTTCTTTTACTTTTTGTTGTGCCCTATTGATAGCTGTATATGAGGCATTACTTTTTTCTGAGCCTGCCAAATAAATGGCACATTGACTTAGTGGAATTCGGGCTTCTGGTAAACCCAATACATTAACAGCTTGAAAGGTACTGTTGGCCATAACCAGTGCAGTGGGATTGGCATTTCCTATGTCTTCTGATGCAAGGATCAACATCCTGCGGGCGATAAATTTGATATCCTCCCCTCCTTCTATCATTCTCGCCAACCAATAAACAGCCCCATTTGGATCACTTCCGCGAATGGATTTGATAAAGGCAGAGATAATATCATAATGCAGGTCACCGTTTTTGTCAAACATCCCCATATGAGTCTGAACTTTATCCAAGACCAAGGCATTATCAATCTTTAGTGGCTCAGGAGAGCAGTTGATGACCAACTCCAAGGCAGATAGTAATTTTCGGGCATCTCCACCTGAGATTTTTAATAATGCTTCGTTTTCTAGGATCTCTATTTTTTTATTTTTCAATTCAATATCTCGATCAAGGGCATTAGAGATCAGTTGTTTCAATTGGGATCTGTCAAGAGGATTGAGGACATAAACCTGACACCTAGAAAGTAAAGCATTGATGACTTCGAAACTTGGGTTTTCCGTTGTGGCTCCGATCAGGGTAATGGAACCTTTCTCAACTGCACCCAAAAGCGAATCCTGTTGAGATTTGCTGAATCGGTGTATTTCGTCTATAAATAATAGGGGACTTTTGTTGGAAAACAAACCACCATTCTGCTCTGCTTTTTGAAGGATATCCCTTATTTCTTTTACGCCGGAATTGATGGCCGAGAGTTGGTAAAAGGGTCTTTCTTTTTCCACTGCCAATAACCTTGCCAGGGTTGTTTTTCCTGTGCCGGGAGGACCCCACAAGATCATTGAGGGTAGGTTTCCACTTTTTAGGATAGGAGTCAACCCACCTTTCGGCCCGATTAGGTGTTTTTGTCCTACATATTCTTCCAGATTTTTGGGCCGCATTCTTTCGGCCAATGGGGTATTCATGATATGGTATTTAAATATAATTTTGCTGTCTGTTTATTTCATAAAGCATCACCCCACAAGCCACACTCACGTTGAGGGAATCCATTTGATCACTCATGGGTAGTTTTACCGAATCGTCGGCCATTTTTAAGAGTCCTTTTTGAATTCCCTTGTCCTCTGATCCCATGATGAGAGCGATAGAACTGTCAAAGTTATATTCATAAGCTGTTTTTTGGGCTTTTTCACTTACTGCAATGATCCTGATTTCATGGGCCTGAAATATGAAAAATGCATCTTTAAGATGATTTACTTTGACCAAAGGAACAGAAAATATCCCACCAGCAGAGGTCTTTACCGTGTCAGAATTGACAGGTGCAGAACCGGTTTGAGGTAAAACAATACCCCCAACACCTACCGAAGCGGCTGTTCTGAGAATGGCCCCCAAATTTCGGGTATCGGTTATGCCATCCAAAAGAAGATAAACCGTTTTTTTGTTCTCGTTCTCCGTGATTAGATCCTCTAGAGAAACAAAATTAATCGGGGCAATTCTGGCCACTGCTCCTTGATGGTTTTGATGGGAGAAACGATTCAAACGTTCTTGGGGAACATAGCTATGAGAAATTCCCTTTTCATGAATTTTTTGTTCTAAATGCTTGAATAACCGTCCTTGTTGGCCCTTGAGTAACCATATTTTATCTATTGTTTTTTCCTGAACGATGGCTTCAATGATCGCACGAATGCCATATATTTCTTGAGCTGTTTTCATTACTGCAATTTAGAAATTACCGACCAGAAACAGCTTGTTTTTTCGGATTAACGATCGGTGTTTACACTATCGTCAATGAGATCGTTTGCATCGATCTCTTTTTGCGGTATTTTAAGGAAAAACTTTTTATCGTCAGGAAGTAAGTTGGCAGTACTTCCAACTCTGTGATTTCCGGTTCGGGTGATGCCTCTTCTGAGTCGTTTAGCATCAAACCATTCTACACCTATTTCTCCGTATAGTTCTTTTCTTCGTTCTACCAATATTTCTTCGATCAAAGCATCTCCAGTATTTCCAGAGGCTACCGCATCGGGATCTCTATTTTGTTGAAGGGCCAACAACATATTTGCTGCTTCACCTTCTTTTCCGAGTCTTGCGTTAGCTTCTATTTCGATCAACAACATTTCCGGTGATCTTATTATAGGAATGTCTGAACTAAAGTCAAATGTGAATTTGGATGAAGCCCTGGCATAATAAAGATCGCTGTCTCCTACATTGTATAGATCGATAAAGGTGTTTCTGACATCTGTCGGGCTGAATAAGGATACAAATTCTTTGTTCCAGAAAGCCAAACCATAACCGTCGTTGATATTGTCAGTGAAAGCGTGAGGAGCAATGTAAAAATAATTGGTTTGGTCGTCCCGTTGGGGCATAGCCCAAATCCACTCGCTGGCATTCATATCATCAAAACCCAAACCATACTGTACGGGGTTGAGAGGATAGCCTTGTCTGGCAATTGATGCCGCATTGGCTGCCTCTTGCCAATTTCCCATTACCTGATGAACCCTTGCTAAAATTGCATACGCTACATTTTGGTTGATATATGATTTGTTGATCCTGCTAGCAGGGGCAGTTTCGACAGCGGCATTCAGATCAGCTAAGATAAAATCGTAAAGCTCACCTAGAGTAGACATGGCTTTTCCTTCGATTGCAGGCTCTTTATAAATTGGTGGAGCAGGAAGTGATAAGTCGTAACTGTAGGTGTGTTGGAACTCCATGGCCAATTGAAAATAATAGAAGCCTCGCATAGCGTAGGCTTGGCCCAAGAATTCATCTTTCTCTAAATCGGACAAGCTAGTACTGTTTTTTACCCCTTTAATGAGTTGATTAATTTGATTGATCAAATAGTAAGGAAATTCCCAACTGAAAGTTGTGCGAGTATAAGTGGGTTCTCTATTGTCGTTTTCATAGTCAAAAAGGTACCATTGGTAACCCAATACAAGATCATTTCCTTTTACAACTCTGGCGAAATACATAGAGTAGAGTCCGCCGGAGTCTGTTCTTGTAAATTGACCACGGGTTTCCCTAAGTATACCCGACATAAAGGCTTCTACTCCGTCTCGGGATTCAAAAACCACTGATGAGTTTACCGATTCAGTGGGCTTGGGATCGTCCAAATATCCCTTTTCACATCCTGTGAGGAAAACAAGGCTTATAACCAATAGTGCAAGGTGTCTTTTATTCATTTTCAAAATTTTACAATTGGACATTAATTCCTAGGGAAATTGTTTTCATTTGGTGTGATCTGTAATTGGTCATGCCGGAGATCGCTTGCTCGGGGTCAATACCTCTATGTGATTGGTAGGTGAATAAATTGTCGCCCTGTAAAAAAACTCTCAAGCCTTGTATCTGATACTTTTCCATCCAAATTTCATCAAAAGTGTATCCCAGGTTGAGTCCTCTCAACCGGATATAATTGTTTTTAAACAAAAAGCGTGAGGAGGTAGCATTAAAATCATTTTGACCGTTAAGGAATAGAGGTACGTCGGTTTGGTCACCGGGATTCTGCCATCTTTTTTTTAGGTCGGGGTGCCCGTTTCTTCCTGGAGATTCAAATCCATTCATCAAACTTGCATATACACCATCATAAACGTATGATCCAAAACTAAAATTGATCAAGGCACTCAAGTCAAAGTTTTTGTAGGATACATTTGCATTGAACCCTCCAATCATTTTAGGAAGTGATGATTTGTCTAAATAATACCGAGTAGCTTCGCTATAATCCTTTGTGGTAGTTCGCTCTCCAGTTTCCTCTCCATCCTCTGTTAAAACATCTTTATACCACATTTGATAACCATCTGTAGGATCAACTCCTGCAGACTCCCTGATAAAGAACTCGTATAGTGATTTTCCAACCTTCCATTTTTTGGTTCCATTTATGAACTCGTCTTGGGTCAGATCTGTAATCTCATTTCTGTCAAAAGAAAAATTGATCCCTAAGTCAACCGTCAAATCATCATTTTTTAAAACCACAGAATTAAATGAAAACTCAATACCGTAATTTTTAATCGCTCCAACATTAGTTTTGATAGATTCATTTCCGGTCGATAGGGCCAGGGGTTTGTCGTAAATTAGATCTATAGACTCTTTGCTGTAGTATTCTATACCTCCTTGAAGTTTCCCTTCAAAAAAAGTAAACTCCGTTCCAAAATTTTGCAATGCAGTTTTTTCCCAGGTCAAATTTGGATCTACAAATTCGGAAGAAATCACCCCTGTATTATCCAGTTGGTTATAACCGGTATCAAAGACTTGTAAGTAGGGGAAGAATCCAATGTTTCTGTTATTACCCAATTCACCGTAAGAGAATTTGAATTTAAGATAATCAATCCAAGCGATCTCATCAATAAAGGACTCGTTGGAGAGGATCCATGAACCCCCAAAGGAATAGAAGTTACCCCAGCGGGTGTCTTTTGAAAATTTGGTGGAACCGTCTCTTCTAAAAGACACCTCAGCAAAGTAGGTGTTGTCGTAGTTATAACTCAAACGGGTGATGGCACTCAAGATCCTTTCTTCATTGACAGCACCACCTACACTTTCGGGTACCGTACTTCCATTAAGAACCTTCACATTGGGGAGGTAACCGGTACCTTGAGCTGCCAATAGGTTCTGTTCGAATCTGTAGGACTCAAAAATAGCATCCGTATTGATGGTGTGAGCTCCAAAGGTATTGCTATAGTTAAGAGTTTGAATAGCATTTAATGTGGTAAAATAATCACGGTCTTGAGATACCCTTCCTCCAACAGACGAGGCGGCACCAAATTTATAGTGGGTGTATCTAAAGTCATCCAAAGTAGCCCTTTCATAAAAAACATTTGATTTAAAATTCAATTCAGGGAGCAAATCGATTTTTAGATAACCATTCATGGAAGTGTAGGTTCTGGTTTTCAATATTTCGTTATTCATGATAGCACCCAAACCGTTTTCATTTGACAAAGCAGGTCTAACACCATTAACAATTTGACTATTGTTATTACCATAGTCGAATTCCGGATTTCCATTAGGATCATTGATTACCAATCCATCAACATTTCTCCTGTAAAGGGGGTAGTAACTTGGAATAGTGTATATCCATTGTATAGAATTTGAATAACTGGTTCCAGACTGGTTAGGAGCATTTTGTTTAGAGGTAGTGTAAGATAGATTCAACCCAGATTTGATGTAATCATTGACCTGTGTATCAATGTTGAGTCTGGTGGCAAAGCGTTCGAAATAGGTTGTTTTTACTTGGCCTTCTTCTTTAATATAGTTGGAACCCAAATAGAAGTTTGTTTTTTCACTCCCTCCAGAAATAGAAATCCCATGTTGTATTTTGTATGCATTGCTATTGAGTATTGCGTCTTTCCAATCAGTATTCCAGGTTGCTGTTGAGCTTAGATTACCCTGGTTATCCACGGGTTGGTCGATACCATAGGGATTATATGCCAAAGCAGAAATGAGGTTGGATGAGGCAGCAACTCCCGCCTGAACGGCTGATAGTTGATTTATATATAACTCATTATTACGATAGGCTTCCCAAAAAAATCGCGTGTAATCGTCTATTTCTAAAAGATCATGCATGGGGGTTGCCATGTTTGAATTACCATAAACGGTGGAGAAAGATATTCTTGTAGGTGTAGCTTTGGTTCCTGATTTTGTGGTTACAATAATGACTCCGTTTGCGCCTCGAGAACCATATAATGATGTAGATGAAGCATCTTTTAACACAGAAATAGATGCTACTTGCTCTTGCGCAATACTATTTAAATTGCCATTAAAGGGAGCACCATCAACAATGATCATAGGAGCTGCGGAGGCATTTATCGAACCTACACCTCTGATCCTTATGGTAGGGTTGGTACCTGGAACACCTCCTGTATTTACAACATTGATACCGGGTACACTTCCTTGGATTGCCTGAGTAATGGTGGTAGCGGGTTGAGCCTGTATGTCACTTTCTGAAATCACTGCAACTGAACCTACAATGGATTGTTTGGACTGAGTTCCAAAGGCCACGACAACGACTTCCTCCAATTCGTTGGCTGGAATCATAGAAATATTGATGGGGTTTGAGCTATCGGCTAGTTTAGTTTGAGCTTGATATCCAACGTAGCTGTATTCTAAGGTGGCTCCTTTTAAAACTTCTATACTGTAATTACCGTCAAAATCTGTCGACACACCATTTACGGTTCCCACCTCAATGACTGTGGCACCTGGTAAAGGCATTCCGAATTCATCATAGATTACTCCCTTGACAGTCACGTTTTGTTGCGCAAAAAGTATGAAAGGGGTACACAAGGCCAAAAATTGGCAAACTAAATAATGTCTCATAATCATTAATAAAAATTTTTTAATTCATACCATTAAGGAATTTCAGCAGTAGAATTAGAAAAATTACCCAAAGATAATAATATCCATTTAATTTGGTAAAGCATCATTGTAATGATGGATTAATATTCCCTGTATAGTAACATTATGTCAAATACTTTGCTATTTTTTACTAACAGAGGTTATCAAAGCTAAATTCACTGATGGAGGTTAAAAAATGCTTGCTAATATTAATGATAACAATAAGATAATTAACCCTTTTTTAAGATTCAAAATGTGATATCAAAATGAAAAATTCATTTGCAATAATATTTAAACCCATTTAAAAAAAAACCATAAAAATTAGGGTCAAGGGTTTGAATAGAGAAAAATAATTTTTACATTTGCACGCCCATAAAAATGGGGGTTTTTTAAAAAACATATGCCAACGATAGCACAATTAGTAAGAAAAGGAAGAGTCACCATTACCAAGAAGAGTAAATCGGCGGCTTTGGATTCGTGTCCGCAGAGGCGTGGTGTTTGTACCCGAGTTTACACTACTACGCCAAAAAAGCCGAACTCTGCAATGCGTAAAGTTGCCCGTGTTCGTTTGACCAATGGCAAAGAGGTCAATGCATACATTCCCGGAGAAGGACACAACCTCCAAGAGCACTCGATAGTATTGGTCCGTGGCGGAAGAGTAAAGGATTTGCCGGGAGTCCGTTATCACATTGTAAGAGGTGCACTGGATACTGCCGGGGTAGAGGGCCGGTTGCAACGCCGTTCCAAATATGGAGCTAAAAGACCTAAGAAATAGCCTTAAATTCCCTAATTACTAATTATGAGAAAAAGACAAGCTAAAAAACGCCCCCTCTTACCCGATCCAAAA
>JAYPMF010000079.1:6855-8626 GCA_038129785.1 Flavobacteriaceae bacterium | reverse complement strand
GATATATTGATACCTACTATTTGAAAATGAAAGGAATTAACTTTAAAATAAGTGAGTTTTTGTGAAGGTTTAGTGGTAAAATAGTGGTAAATAGACAGATGAATAAAACATAATATACTAATTTACAATACTTTAACTACGCATTAATAGTTTCTGTATCGGAAAATAAATATAAGTTTCAAAGAGTTTCATATACTTGCATAACTCCTATTATATATAGCCTGCCCACTTTATAACACTTTCAATGATCGCTGAATTGTGCTTCTACTTAGCCCTAATTCCTCGGATAATTGAATTTGGGATGTAACAAAAGATCCTCTTTATTTTGTTGCTAATTTTTCTAAAGCATCACGAATTTCCGTTAGCAATACAATATTTTTTGGAGTTTCAACCGTGGTATCGTTTATATCCTCTGACTTTCTTTTCAGGGTATTAAAAAACTTTATAATGACAAAAATTGTAAAGCCAACAATTACAAAATCCACCAATGTATTGATGAAGAGCCCATAGTCAATAGATTCTTCACTCAACGCTGAGGTAGCTGCCCTTAGTGTTATTTTCTTTTGCTGAAAACTTACGCCTTCCGACATAAGCGAAAGCGGGGGAAGTAAAATATTTTTTACCAATACATCCACCACAGCGTTGAGTGAAGCACCAATGACAATACCCACTGCCATCTCAATCAAATTACCTTTTATGGCAAATTCTTTAAATTCTTTTAAAATGTTCATAGGCCTTTATTTAATTAATAGTTAACGTTCACAAAAATAAATGAACTTTGCATTATATCTTTTGGGAGATTTATCAAATTATCTCCCCCTTTTTATAGAGAACTTAATGGTTCCCAAATAGTTTGTAATTTAACGTAAAACTAACCGCCATGTTTTATCAACTGAATAAAAGACCTTTTATTCCAATTTTATTATTTCTAATCTTAGGATGTGCGGAATCCAAAAAAAGTACTCCTTATCAAATCCTTTGGTATGAAGAGCCGGCAGAGGTCTGGGAGGAAGCCCTTCCGTTGGGAAACGGCAGATTGGGTGCGATGGTTTTTGGCCACCCTACTAATGAACGAATCCAGCTAAATGATGATTCACTTTGGCCAGACGACCTACACTGGGAACATCCTAAAGGTGGGCCTGAGGAATTAAAAACCATTCGTGAAATTCTTTTGCAAGGAGATGCCAAATCGGCAGATTCTTTGATGGTTCACTATTTTTCCAACAAGTCCATCACCCGTTCGCACCAAACTTTGGGGGACTTGTATCTAAACTGGGAGCATCGTGATGTTTCAGATTACAAACGTTCGTTGGATTTAAGCACGGCTATTTCGCACACCAAATTTAAAGTAGAGGGTAATGAAGTTAAACAAAAGGTTTTTGTTTCTCAGCCCCATCAAGTCATGGTGATCAGTCTAAGTTCTAATCATCCAGAGGGATTGAATGGAAACATCCGCTTGGACCGTTCCTTGGACGAGGGAGAAAAAACAGTAACTGTTAAAAGCTTTGATCAACAGATCGTCATGCAAGGGGAGGTCACTCAACGTGCTGGGAAATTCAAATCTGAACCTCATCCCATATTATCTGGGGTTAAATTTGAAACCCGACTTTCCGCTCAGCATGAAGGAGGAAGAATTACTGCCATTGATCATGGATTGGAAGTGTCGCGGGTTAAAAAACTCACCATTTTCATAGCCAGTAATTCGGATTATTACACTCCTCTGTATGCAGAAAAAAATGAAGATATCTCAAACAGAAAAAAAAGCTATTAA
>JAYPMF010000079.1:2869-6845 GCA_038129785.1 Flavobacteriaceae bacterium | reverse complement strand
GACAATCACTTTGGAGGAGATTGAAAACTCTCACATCAAAGACCATCAATCTTATTTTAACAGAACTCAACTTGAACTTAACAGTGACAAAACATTGACATTACTTCCCACTGACCAAAGATTAGAGCGGGTAAAAGCAGATTCATTAGATCCGGGACTGAGTCAACTTTTATTTGACTATGGTAGGTACTTGCTAATTGGATCTTCACGACCCGGTACCCAACCCGCCAATCTTCAGGGGTTGTGGAACAAACACATTAATGCCCCTTGGAATGCTGATTATCATCTGAATATTAACTTACAGATGAACTATTGGTTGGCCAATTTGACAGGGCTTCACGAATTGAATTATCCGTTGTTCGATTATTTGGATCGCTTATTGGAAAGTGGTAAGATCACAGCCCAAAAAAATTTTGGAATGCGAGGCAGCGTCTTTCCGCATGCCACAGACCTATGGGTGCCTTCGTGGCTCAGAGCTGCTACGGCCTATTGGGGCGTTTCGTTCGGAGCCGGGGGATGGATGATGCAACATTATTGGTATCACTATTTATTTACTCAAGACGAAAAATTTCTTAGGGAAAGAGCCTACCCCGCCATGGAACAGGTAGCGCTCTTTTATTCGGATTGGTTGGTGGAAGACCCCAGAGATCAAACGTTAATCTCTGTTCCTTCTTCTTCCCCGGAGAATAGGTACATCAACAGAAAAGGCGAAAAGGTTGCCCTATGCAGGGGGAGTGCCATGGATCAACAGGTGATCTATGAGATATTTACCAATTTGCTCGAAGCCGCTAAAATTCTAAACATCAAAAGTGAATTGACTGCAAAAATCAGTGACCAACTCCAAAAACTACGACCCGGCTTTGTTTTGGGAAAAGAGGGAAGAATCCTAGAATGGGATAGGGAATATGAAGAGCACGAACCAGGTCACCGGCATATGTCTCATCTTTATGGCTTTCATCCTGGAGATCAAATTTCCATAGACGAACAGCCCGAAATCTTTCAGGCCGTAAGAAAAACATTGGATTACCGTTTGGACAATGGTGGAGCTGGAACCGGATGGAGCAGGGCCTGGCTCATCAACTGCTCTGCACGATTGATGGATGGAGAGATGGCGCATAAACACATTCAGCTGCTGTTTCAAAAATCGGTGTTTAAAAACCTTTTTGATGCGCACCCTCCTTTTCAGATCGATGGAAATTTTGGTTTTACCTCGGGTGTGGTGGAAATGCTCTTACAATCGCATGAAGATCGTGGTATCCGGTTGTTACCTGCCTTGCCTTTAGCATGGAGGAATGGATCTATTAAAGGACTTACTGCGAGAGGTAATATTTCGGTTGATATGGAATGGAGTGAAGGTATGCTGAGCCAACTCACCCTTAATTCTTCAAAAGATCAATCTGCTACTTTTATATACAGGGATAATGATTACGAATTTGATCTTAAAAAGGGAAAACCTTTTGTTTTTCAATTAGAGTCACTTTGAAGTAATTTTTAGAAAATATTTTAGGTATAGAAACTAATGAGCTTATAATTAAGTTATTAATAGTTATATAATTTAAACGATTGGTTATGTAAATAAATTATTGAATATTTATTCATGATTTAACTTCACATCTTTGAACATGTAGGGGTTAATACTTAATTCAAGTTTTTTTCCACTCATAACTTTAACTCCTCTTATTCTTACAACATCGGTCCTGTTGTATGGAAATAATTGTTTGAATTTATCATTTTTCATTTCAGGATTAAAATCAGAGAAAATAAAGAGCGAATCGTAATCTTTAAGTTGTGTATCTTTAATTAGAAGTTGATCTATTTCTATTTTTTTTGGCATATAGCAGGAATATCCAAAATTGTGTAGACCTGAATTCTTTCCAGAAAAAAGACTTAGGGTTGAAGATTTAGTTTTTGATGGGATAAAAACACAATTTTTAATTTTAAAATTACCTTTCCAAGTACTTCCATAGTCTTGGCGAAGGCTGACCAAATTTTCTCCTCCAATAGTTGAGTTCTCAATTAGGAATTGACCAAAACCAATCAACTTTATACCCATATATCCTAATGTAGAATTGCGAATGGTTGCATTATATACTCCCATATGTGCATCAAACCTAGATAAAGTACAATTTTCAAAGATTAAATTTTTAGAGTAATTTGATCCAAAAATACCCCAATAGGTTTCATCATTAACATCATTTGTTTGTCGGCAATTTTCAAACAATACATCAATAGATCTGGTTACAGACAAATCATAAGAACCTCTTGATACTACTTTCCCTGCATTTCCAATTTTTTTATAAGTTTTTCGCCCAGTTAGTAAACAATTTTTTACTTGAACACCTGAGGCATCTTTAATACTAATAAAACCTTGATAGGGAGCACCATGTTTTCCTTCACCTTTCACAAAATGACTTAAATCATTGATTTCAACATTGGATCGAGTGATTAATAAATTTCTGCTGTAGTAGGAATGGTTTTCTTCCTCCTCTTGATTGGCTATCGTTAAAAATTTTCCTCCATTAATTTTCAATTTTTCTTTGTCAACCAAAAGACAATTCATTTCTGAAATATTATCAAAATCCCATAAAATAGGATTGTTTTCGTCAATATTACCGTTTTTATCTACTAAAAAAATATCCGTTTGTTCTTTGCCATTATTTTGATTTAACCCATACCTAATATACCTTCTTACCATAGTATCTTTTACAGTTACAAGAGAAGGTTTATCCATTTTGAGATTTATTTTTTTTTGTCCCTTTTTTATGGACTTTATATGATCAATTTTAATCGCAGGGTTTATTGATCTCACTTCAAAGATTGAAGAAGTATGATCCTCTACATTAGTGTCATCAATAATAAAAGTTGCGTTTCCAAAATCGGTATTGGTACTAATTATGGCAGAGCCTTTTTTTCCACTGATAATGTATAGTGCATCATCATCAGCCTTTACATCAAATCCATAGTAATTAGCAACTGCATGGGTAGCTCTAATAAAAATTATATCATCCGATATACCATCACCGATGGCTCCAATATCACTGTAATAGATACTACCTCGCTTCTTAAATCGATTTAGATCTTTAAGATTTAAATTAATTTTTAATGTATCCTGATCATTCCCAAGTACATTTGTTGAATTTTCGTTAACAGATAGGTAGTATTGACCTGACTGAATTTTTTTATTTTCAACTTGACTTGGTGAAGAACAACTTATGATCAAAAAGTTGACAAACAATATGAGGGAAAAGAAAATAGCTCTTTGCATATTTGCAATATAAATCAACTTAATAATGTATACAATAGATAAAGTTAACTTTCCGCACAATAGCATACAAAAGCATTTCCTTACAATAATCTAATTGATAGGGGAATAATACCTGTTTTTGGATTGTGGTTTTAGGGGGGCGTTGTTAGGGTTTTTGAGAGTATGGGGGGGGGGTTAATTGAATTTCAACCAGCCCCATCTTTTTGTCCAATCCGACAATACTTCAGATTTCCACTTTTTAATCGTTTTGGCACCTTGTAAGACACCATCATAGAATTCTTCACCAGATTTATCGGTATACCAGTTATTACCTAGTTGATAATCTGAATTATTTTCCTTCCCTGGCCATGAGTTATCAACAACAATACTTCCCTGAAGAGAATTTATTTCCTTTATTTCAGAATTGAATTTATAATTTAAAACCTCTGCTTTCTTAGGAATATATCTAATGACATATTCTCCATTTCCATTATAATAGCCAGGCCAAATTTGTGATGAATTACCATAAGGAAGCTCCATTTCAAAACATTTGGAATATTTAGGTATTTCCAATTTAGGACCTTTAAACCTAAATTCTAATATTGTACAAAAAGCAACAGTATCCAAAATACTTGTGGGTTTATTATAAATTACTCTCGGACTCTTTCTTGTTTTTTCAAAACTCCCCCCCCAACTATCTCTACTGGGATCATTTGGGTCACCATCCATCAT
>JAYPMF010000079.1:0-2859 GCA_038129785.1 Flavobacteriaceae bacterium | reverse complement strand
GGTGTAATAAAGGTTTAATCCTGGTTTGTCATCCTCTATAATATTTTTTAAAGTCACTACCTAAATTTCCAGCTCCTTGAATGTTATTTTCATAATAATTTGAATGTTTTACCATATCAGGGTTCTGATTATCGGAAAAGAACCCATAGTAACTAGAATTTACCTCAATGAACCATAAATCGGGAAAGTTAGATACAATATAAGCGTAACTGTTTGCACTCCATTTTTTATTTGGGCCACCAATCCAATAAACTTTAATCTTATTTTGTATCTCTGGTGCATCGTGGAGTGCCTGTGCAACATCATCTAACCCTCCCCATACCAAAACCCATAGGGGATTATCACTTACTTTGTTGGCACATCTAATTATCCAATCAGAACCCTCTGTGGAACTACTATACCCCCGAAAAGGAGAGCCTCCTTTTTGTCCTTGCTTCGAAACTGAACGTAAATATTGGGGGGTTAACAAATCTCTACTATGTTGTTGAAGTACGGGATAATCTTTCTCATATAAATCAATCATTCTCAGTATTTCTTTTTTACTTCCATCTCCATAGGAAGGAGAAGAAATAAGACCTTCGATGAGTACTTTGTCACTATACATGAGTAAATGTATCATCGACTGATTATCATCAGGATCGGTACCTCCTATATCTGTACTTACAATAATTCTTGGTTTTGATGGTACAGGTTTCTGAGCATTACATAATAGAGCGAAAAAATAAAAAACTAATTGAAGTATTATTATTCTCATTTTTTAAAAATCAAAACTAATTTAATTGAATAATGTATACAATAGTTAAAATTTATTTTTCGCACAATAGCATACAATAGTATTTCCTTACAATAACATAATTGATAGGGGATTAAGCCCTGTTTTTGGATTGTCGTTTTAGGGGGTTTTGTTAGGGGGTTGGAATATTTGGGGTGTTATATTAAGTTAGAAATAACATTGAATTATCAAGTTAAGAAGCTTTTAATCTCTTTCCACACTGGTATTAAAACAGGTATTCCTTTCGCAGTATTCGAAATTCTATTTTCAACTGCCCGCTCTCCAGGATATCTAACATAAGATGCATTATTAATTGGAATTGAACGTTTTAGATCTTCAATAATTTGATCAATGACTTTATTATGATTCACAGAGCCATTTAATTTCTTTGGATTAATAGCAATAAATACTTGAGAGCATGAGATTTCCTCTTCTTTTTTTGCTACCTGGTGAACAGCTAAACCATCTGATAAAATAGTGGCTAATACATCCAAAACAAAAGATAAACTCGATCCTTTCCAAAAACCTACAGGTAATGTCCTCATTGATTTCAAAATGGCACTTGGATCATTCGTTAAGTTTCCCTTATCATCATACCCCCCGTTTACTTTTAATTTTTCATTCTTTAACTCAGCTAATTCCATAGCACCATATGAAAATTGAGACATAGACATATCTAGAACTATTGCTTCATTATGATATGGTATAGCCATTACAAGTGGGTTATTTCCCAACTTTGGGTCAGCAGCACCCCAAGCGGGCATGATAGAGGTTGTATTTGTCCATCCGATAAAAATATGTTCTTTTTTTGCCGCATGCCAGCCGTAATATCCACCACGCATCCAATGATTTGTATTAGATAGCGCTACACAACCAATTCCGGATTCTTTGGCAATTTCCAAGGCCTTATCTGTGGCAAAAACAGCATTTAATGGCCCTGGGGCCAATGCTCCCTCCCACTGCTCAATCACTCCAATTTTATTTTTTAAGGAGGGTTTGTTTTTTGGGAAAATAAGCCCCTTTTTTATGTAGTCAATAAATCGTGGAAATCGATTAACTCCATGGGAGTATACTCCATCCAAACTGTTTTGTGTAAAAATTTCTGCACATATTTTAGCATCCTCGGTAGAAAAATTAAATGATAATAAAATATTAGTGAAATTTGCTCTCATCTCCTCAGGCGAAATGTGTATAGTCTTTATTTCGTTCATGCTTTTCTAAGGTAAATAAAATTATATCAGACGTCTAAAATGTATCTCCCCTTTTTCCCTATTCTATTTGCTGTTTTTGGGGTGATGTATTTTACCTGGTTTATTTGTTGAGGTTGATCTCGACAGCAAAAATAACTGTGAATGCTTCGCCTGTCCTTTTGGGTATGATTGTTAGTCCCACCATGCCATACATGGGAATTAAAAATAAACACAGAGCCAGCCGGACCAGTAATTTTTATCTCATCAGGATGTTCTTTAAAAGGGTCTTCTAGTGATTGACTTGGCAAAATATTTAATTTATGTGATTTAGGTACTACTCTTGTCGAACCATTTTCAGTCGTGAAATCATCCAATAACCATATGCTATTACAAACCTTATATTTTTTATTGACAACAGTGTTGCCCCAATCCACATGAAGTTTTTGTAGTCCTTTACCAGGCTTAGCAGCACGGTAATTTAGAGAAGATAGTTTAAATTCTTTACCCAAAACACAAGCTATTCCTGCTAAAACCCGAGGATGTGTGTAAAAGATATCGAATATTTCACCTTTATTTACCAAATCTGCTAAACGGTCGGCCCCCTCTTCTTTTGGATGACGAATATATTTTGACTCAACCAATTCTATTCCTGCATTCTCTCCTTCAATTCGTTTAAGCTCCTCTAAACGACTATTAACGGTCTCTAACTCTTGATCATTTAATAAAATACCCAGATTTAAATATCCATTTTCTATGAGAAATTTTTTTTCGTTTGATGTAAGCATACCATTTAAATAATTTAAAAGTAAAGAATCAAAAGTAAATTGTTTTGGTTTGGACAGATTTTTATAAATAGTTTTAGATTTTATTTATTATCCAAAGCCTTTTGTATTAACT
>JAYPMF010000078.1:0-8707 GCA_038129785.1 Flavobacteriaceae bacterium | reverse complement strand
AAGAATCTAATTAAATTCGAAATCACTGAATTTAGCGTATAAACTTAAAACGATCAATTAATTAAAATATTACAAAATTGTAAATCAAAATAATATTCAACTAATTTATTGAAAATTTAGGCTTAACTTGTGAATTTTGACTTTAATCTAATTCAAAAATGTCTGTTATTATAATAAAAAACTAGTACTAATAATTTAAATCAATATTGTTTTAACTAGTTAGTTAACCATTAATTAAAATCTGATTTTATATTACTTATGGTCTAGGCCACTCCCAATCAATGAGATTATTGCTCCAAGTAACTCCTATAGAAGAATTTTTGTCAAAATCACCCTCTTTTTCTTTTTTTGGACCCGAGCCATGAAAAAACATTAAATATTTTCCCACTCTAGGTGTACTTCTAAGATCAATCACTGTCCCAGCGGTAATTCTTCCTTTTGCCCAACTCCACTCATTTTGTCCCAAAGTTATCACATCTCCAAAATCATTCCAGTTTATGAGATCGGTGGAGCGTTTAATTCCTATTCCATTTGATGGAGAATGGAACATTATGTATTCTTTTTCCTGTTTTATAACACAAACATTTTCTCCTGAATTGGTATTGCCATAAAATGTCCAATCCATAAAGTCATAAGTATATGACATACTAACCCCATTTTGTTTATAAAAACACCACCACTTTCCTCTTTCATTTAAATCTTCAATTAGAAATGGATCTATCATTCTACCCATATCCTTCTCCTGAATATCAGGCCCTTTTACTTTTAAAATTTGGGGAGAAGTCCAGTTTTTAAGATCAGTACTTTTCATTATAAAAATTCTAGCATCACTAGAGCCATAACGTATTTTATCATCCGAAACGTAACCAGGTCTTGGATAGGTCTGCAGACATAGAATCCATTTTCCGTCTTTTTGGATAATATTCCCAGGACTTGAAAAATTTAAGTTTTGGTTTTTCGGAGTCAAAATCTTTATTTGACTCCAATGTTTTAGGTCACTTGAGTCACTGCATGCAGTATAGGAAAATATTTTACCATTTTCGTTTTTAACCAATGTGAAGAATAAATAAAAGCGATCATTATGGAACAATACCGCAGGATCTCTGTATGCCGTTATCTGGTCCCCTTGAAAAATTACAGGAGAATTAATTTCCTCCAAGATTTTATTTTGAGCATTAGAATAATTAAAATAAAAAAGGAAAAAGAAATAAGTGAAAGTGTATGTTAATCTTGAAATAAAAAATTCTCCAAATTTCTTTTGTCTATTCGTCATATGATCAAATAAATAGTTTTTCAATATATAAAATTGATTTAAAAAATATTTTTTGTATTCAGTTTCAAGTGAATCTATTTTTGTAACCCCTTTGGAAATTGTTTTGCAAAAAGGTTATTTAGAAATTGTTTTTAAAAACAACGAATTTTAGATCACTTGGTGTAAAGATTTAATTTTAAATCTATTTATTTAAAGTTATATTAGTGATCATAATATGCATATAAATGATTATTATCAATCAAAACCTAAAAGTTGAGGATCTGAAAGAAAAGATTAATTTGCTCTGGCAACTTTCCGGAGAAAAAATTAATAGAATACTTTCAGAATATGACGAGTTGCAAGGCGCACCTGTTTTTACTGTCAATGGAAAATATACCACTCGTGGATGGACTGAGTGGACACATGGTTTCCAATTCGGTTCAGCAGTTCTGCAATACGATGCCGTAGGAGATTCACAATTCATAGATTCTGCAAAAAAGAATATCATCGATAAAATGGCTACGCATGTCAGTCATACCGGTGTTCATGACCATGGTTTTAATAATTTAAGCACCTATGGAAATCTTCTTCGATTGATGCATGAGGGAAAGATCCAATTCAATGAATGGGAAGCCCACTTTTATGAGTTGGCTATTAAAATCTCTGGTGCGGTGCAGGCCTCACGTTGGACCAGTCTTCCAAACGGTGGTTTCATTTATTCATTTAATGGCCCGCATTCTTTGTTTGTGGACACCATCCGATCCTGTAGGATTTTATTGGTAAGTCATTTGTTAGGACATACCTTCCACGGGGAGGGGGATCGAAAAATTTCATTATTAGAGCGAGCCATTCAGCATATAGAGGCAACTGCAAAATATTCAATTTTTTATGGTGAGGGAAGGGATCAATATGATCTTTGGGGAAGGACAGCTCATGAAAGTATTTTTAATATCAATGATGGTCAATTCAGATGTCCCAATTCTCAGCAGGGTTTCACAGGTTTTACCACATGGACAAGAGGTTTGGCCTGGGCGATGTTAGGCTTTGCAGAGGAGCTAGAAGCACTTGAGCTTATTGAAAGTGAGCGATTGGCACCTTTAGGTGGAGTAAATAATATTTCTGAAATGATGCTCAAAGGAGCCAAGGCAACTTGTGATTTTTATATTGATCATACCCCAAGCTGTGGCGTTACCTATTGGGATACTGGGGCACCCAATCTTCACAAATTGGGGGATTATTTGAGTCGTCCTGCTGACCCTTTTAACGACTGGGAGCCAGTGGACAGTTCTGCCTCAGCCATAGGTGCTCAGGGACTTTTGCGATTAGGTCATTATTTGAAGAAAAAAGGACAGCAAAAAGAAGGAGACAAATATTGGCAAGCAGGATTGACCGTTTTTAATTCCCTTTTACAGGAACCTTATTTAAGTATGGATAAGCAACACCAAGGTCTACTTTTACATACCATTTACCATCAACCCAATGGTTGGGATCATGTACCAAAAGGGAGTAAAATTGCCAATGGTGAATCATGCATGTGGGGAGATTATCATTTTAGAGAATTGGCCATTTATGTTCAGAAAATTATCAATAAAGAACCTTATTATCGATTTACTAATTGCATAAATAAATAGGTATCCGATGACGGAGCTGACAGACTTTTCAAAGCTGTGTATTCATACACAAACCACCAAACCCTGGAGCATAGAGGAGTGTATAGCACATTTTTCAAAATCTGGAGTTAGGGGAATTTCCATTTGGAGGCATTTGTTGGAGGGTAAAGATTTAAAAAAAATAAAAACTTTATTGGAGATCAACCAAATGGAGCCTGTTTCACTGGTTCGGGGAGGTTTTTTTCCGTCAGTAGATTCCCATCAACGTGAGTTGGCCTTGCAGGACAATCGATTGGCTATAGACCAGGCTGCTGCCTTGGGTGCTCCTATGGTAGTCCTGGTATGTGGAGCCGATCCACGTCAAGATTTGGAAATATCCCGCCATCAAATTCATGATGGGATTAATCAATTAATCCCTTATGCCAAAAATATGGGGGTAAAATTGGCCATAGAGCCTTTACACCCAATGTATGCAGGAGATAAATCAGCTGTAGTATCTTTAGAACAAGCCAACGACATGTGTGAATCAATCGCCTCTCCAATAGTTGGGGTAGCCATTGATGTTTATCACCTTTGGTGGGATAATAATTTGAAAAATGAAATTTTCAGGTGCGGAAAAAATAAAAATATATTGGCTTTTCATGTTTGCGATTGGCGTGTTCCTACAATTGATTTTCTGACAGACAGAGGTTTGATGGGAGAAGGATGTATCCCGATTAAACAAATCAGAAAGTGGGTAGAAGAAGCCGGGTTTGAGGGTTATAACGAAGTTGAAGTTTTTTCTGACAGATTGTGGGCTCAGGATCAAAAGCTATATTTGGAAGACATCAAGAAATCATATATTAATCACACATAGTAAATTAAATGAAAGTACACAAAATTGGAGTCATCATGAATGGGGTGACTGGAAGAATGGGAACCAACCAACACTTGATCCGTTCGTTGGCGACTATCATATCGCAAGGAGGGGTAAAAGTAAATGATAATGAAATCATTTTACCCCATTTGGTATTGGTGGGGCGCAATGAAAGTAAATTGAAAAAATTAGCCGAAAGAACTCAAGTAGAAAGATGGACAACAAATTTGGATGAGGTTTTGAAAGAAGATCAATATCAAATATATTTTGATGCTCAAACTACAGGAAGAAGAGCCGATGCCATCAAAAAAGCGGTAGCTGCTGGTAAGAATGTTTATTGTGAAAAACCTATTGCAACTTCCACAGAGGTTGCTTTAGAGTTGTATCGCTTATGTGAAAAAGCAAATGTGAAACACGGTGTTGTCCAAGACAAGTTATGGCTACCTGGCATGTTGAAATTAAAACGTCTGATCGAAAATGATTTTTTTGGTGATATTTTATCTGTTCGAGGAGACTTTGGCTATTGGGTTTTTGAAGGTCACTCGGTTCCAGCTCAAAGACCCAGTTGGAATTACCGAAAGCAGGATGATGGGGGGATCATTGTCGATATGCTTTGTCATTGGAGGTATGTATTGGATAATATTTTTGGTTCAGTTAAAGGTGTTTTTTGTTTGGGGGCTACACATATCCCAGAGCGTATTGACGAAAATGGAAAACCCTACGCTTGTACTGCTGATGATGCAGCCTATTCCATTTTTGAATTGGAGGGAGGGATTATTGCTCAGTTCAATTCTTCATGGACGACTCGTGTGAGAAGAGATGATTTACTCACCCTTCACGTTGACGGAACCAAAGGATCTGCTGTTGCGGGTTTGAGAGATTGTTGGACGCAACACTATGGAAATACACCAAAACCAGTTTGGAATCCAGACATTCCTAATCCAATCGATTTTAAAGAAGGATGGACTAAGGTCCCAGAGCAAGAAGATTTTGACAATGCTTTCAAAGCACAATGGGAATTGTTCCTCAAACACGTGGTTTTGGAAACTCCCTTTCCCTGGAATTTGATGGAGGGCGCTAAAGGTGTCCAACTAGCAGAGTTGGGTATTGAAAGTTGGGAAAAAAAGACTTGGATCAATATTCCGGAATTAAAATGAAACCTGTAGCGCTTATCACCGGAGGATCAAGAGGAATCGGCTTAGGAATTGCAAAGTCAATGTTCAATGCTGGATATAGAGTGGCGATCAATGGAGTACGCCCCAAAGATCAAGTGAGAGAGTTATTGGAGGAGATTAATACTGCTGGAGTAGAAGTTATATATTGTCAAGGTAATATAGCAGAATCAGAAGATCGCTCTAAAATCATTAGTGAGGTAAAAGAACATTTTGGAAGGCTCAACGTTTTGGTCAATAATGCCGGTGTAGCTCCCAAAGAACGTAATGATATTTTGGAAGCTACAGAGGAGAGTTATGATCGGGTTCTTGACATTAATTTAAAGGGACCTTATTTTTTAACTCAGTTGGTTGCACGGTGGATGATTGAACAAAAGAATATAAACCCAAAGGATACCTTCTCAATTATTAATATTTCATCCGTTTCTGCAACATTTGCCTCTGTCAATAGAGGGGATTACTGTATTTCAAAGGCAGGTATGACTATGTCAACCAAACTTTGGGCAGTGCGATTGGGAGAGTATGATATTCCGGTTTATGAAATACAGCCTGGTATCATTCGCACAGACATGACTGCCGGGGTGGTAGAAAAATATGACAAACTCATTGAAGAAGGCCTGACTTTGGAAAAAAGATGGGGCGATCCACAGGATCTAGGAAAAACGGTTACAGCTTTAGCTACGGGAATGATTCCTTATGCAACGGGTCAAGTAATTAATACTGATGGTGGTATGACCATACAATTTTTATAGGCATGAATTTAAAAAATACTTGGAGATTGATTGTAGTAGCTGTTCTTTTTTGTTCAGTTTTACAATTTTCACCTTGGGTATTGGCTCAAAACAAATTGGAACCTTATCTAATGGGAATGCCATTTACCCTTTGGTTTGGAATTTTGATTACTTTATTGTTGGTATTGTTGACTGCTGCTGGGGGATATGTATTTTCTCGACTCAAATCAGATGAATTAAAAGAAGAATAATATGCTGAGCTATCTCCTTTTAATAGGTACAATATATATTTGTGTTTTGATGTTTTTTTCATGGCATACAAAAAAACAGATCAAAACTTCTTCAGATTTTATGCTAGGTGGGGCAAAGATAGGGGTTGCTATTGGTTTAATGACTTTTGCCGCGACGCTTTTTAGCACTTTTACTTTACTGGGTATGCCGGATTTTTCTAGAGCTAACGGTGTTGGAGCATGGATTTTTCTTACTTTTTCAGATGCAATAATGGTTTTTTTGATCTTGTGGTTTGGGTTTTATTTAAGAAAGAGAGTGGGTAAATCATCTTATCAAGGAATGTCTGCTTTACTCCAAAAATGTTATCAAAACAAAATGGCAGGTTATCTTTATTTTACTGCAGTTTTTTTATTTCTCATCCCTTATATAGCGATTCAAATAAGGGGGGTAGCTATATTTTTGGTATCTGCTTTTCCTGATTTTATCCCCGATTGGGGCTGGTCCATTGGGATTGTTTTTGTGATGCTGATCTATTCAGAGTTGGGAGGTCTTAAAGCTATCATATATGCAGATTCTTTACAAGGGACTTTATTATTGATTGTGGTTTGGATTGTTGCATTCAATTGTTTGAATGAAGTGGGGGGATGGAACGCACTTTTTGAAAGTGTAGCTAACGTAAATCGCGACTTACTTTCTACACCGGGACCCAAGGGATTGCTGAGTCCACAATTTTTGATTGCCTCTGCACTTGCCATATTGATGATTCCTGTTACCCAACCACAGTTGTCAACTCGTTTGGTGATTATGAAAAATTATAATGCCCTCAAAAGAATGGCTACTGCAGTTGGGTTTTTTGCTATGCTTGTCATTCTACCCACCATTATAATTGGAATGTACGGAGCTATCTATTATGCAGATGCCACTACTTCAGAATTCTTGGGTAGTGTACTTCTTGGGGAACAGCATGAAATGATCGCAGCTTTGATCATCATTGGTTTGTTTGCCGCAGCAATGTCTACTTCTGATTCCCAGTTATTTGCTATGGGAAATGAAATCAAAGGACTTTTAGGATTGAAGGAGGATGATAATTTACGTCCCGTTCGATTTGTGATACTATTATTTGCAATCTCCGCATTGACCTTCTCATTGCTCAGTTCTGACGAGTTGGTGCTATTAGCTCGACTTAGTTTTTCAGGGACTGCATTGATGGGACCTATGATTATGTTAGGTGTTTTTTCAAATCGACCTCAGGGTTTTGCAATGATTCTTCTTTCATTTTTGGCTTTATTGATTTTCATTTTATCCAATCTAGGGTGGTTTCCAAAACAAATTTTATCCTTTAGAACCGACCTCCTTCTTATGATCATATTGGGAGTTGCTGCTTTAATCAATTTTTTGATAATAGATAAAAGATCATTTTAAATATAAATAAAGACCAAAAATCATTATTGATTTTGAAAATAAACTGAAAAGTTTTCAAAGTCAATTTTTTTTTAAATTTTTAAGTTCCCTTTCAAATTTTTTCATCACATACAAATGTAATTTTGCTTGGGTCAATTTATATATCCCCCATGGTAATTTGGGAACATATTCATGTATGGCTGTAATGACATATTTATTATCCAAAATGGATCGAAATTCCAACCATCCCAAATCTTTTCTTTTGGTCAATACACCTCCAGTAATGTAAAAAAGCTGTCTATTGGGTGTACTCCTATCTTCGATCAATTGCAATTCCAATAACATAACTCCTAATAGGCAGAACCTCAAAAAATTACCGTCAAACCTTGGGTTTATGAGTCCAGCAAATCTTTTACTTAGCCAAATCGGATAATATTTAGCAACCCACTGGGCATTGTATTTTCCTGGATTGTATATTCTTTGAACACTTCTAACAGTATTTTTTTCGGTACGGAGTTTATCAAAAGAGGGCAAAGCAGGAGGTTTTTGGGAGAGCGCTCTTTTAATACTTGTATCTAAAGGAATAAAATCAATATCATACAAATCGGAAAATTCATTACTGGGGATCATACGATGCTTTAGGCTTTCTACCAGTGGTGAAACGAAATTGATATTGGAATTTGCAAAAATACTAACCCACCACTTTGAAAGTCCAACAGTAAAGATAGGCATGGGAAAAATCAAACGTTTTTTACCCATCATATTAGAGGTTTTTTTTAGAAGCTCCATGTAAGTAATTACCTCATTTCCCCCTATCTCAATATTTTTATCATAGGTTTTAGGGTTCTCGATACATTGTTTGATTAGAGAGAGAATGTCGAAAACATCAATGGGTTGGTTTTTGGATTTGGTCCAACGGGGGCAACCCATTACGGGGAGGTTTTTCACTAGATTCTTAACTATCTTAAAGGAGGAACCACCCGGACCAATTATGATACCAGCCCTGATCGCCGTTAATGGAGTTGCTCTAGCTCCTAAAGTTTTTTCCACCTCATATCGTGATAATAAATGATTGGAAATCCTGTGTTTGTCTTTAGGAAGAATTCCACCCAGATAGATGACCTGTTTGAGTTTGTTTTTTTGGGCTGCTCTAGAAAAATTATCGGCAAGCAGCAAGTCGGTATCCTCAAATTTCCCCTGGTTCAGCCGGGTGGAGGGCTGCATGGAGTGAACCAGATAGATGGCAATATCCACACCTTCTAAAGCTTTTTCCGTACTGGACATGGAATATAAGTCAACTGTCCGCCAAAGAATTTTATCATTGGGATTTGTTACAACTTTTTTTCGGCTTAAAGCAATAATGTGATAATCATCTTGGAACTCTTTTATAATCCATCTTCCTATAAAACCAGTCGCTCCTGCCAATACAATTTTCTGCTTCATTACCTTAAATG
>JAYPMF010000077.1:1645-8713 GCA_038129785.1 Flavobacteriaceae bacterium | reverse complement strand
TCTTGAAATTGTTGAATACAAAATTGAGACTACCCGACAAAACCGCTTGAATTTTGATGATTTGGTCTCCAGATGCAATCAGATTGTTGAGTGTATCAATAATGGGTAATCCTGCTCCCACATTTGTTTCAAATAGATAGGGGCTTCCGAATTTTCTGGAAATTTTTTTGAGATTCAGGTAGTTGATTAATTCATCAGCTGCTGCGATTTTGTTACAAGTAACCACCCCCACGTTATTGTTAAGGTAAAGTGCGTATTCCCTAGCAACGATTTCACTTGCGGTATTATCCACAAAAATACTGTTTCGTAGATTGAGTCTTTTTACATGTTCAAAAAACAAATCCCTGTTTGCTTTGATTTGGCTTTCCCTTAGTTGTAGTTTCCATCCTGTAAGGTCAAGGGCATCCTCTCCCAAAACCATTTTTTTAGAGTTGGATAGCGCGATCACGCGAATTTTTAACCTTAGATTTTCAATCAGATATTCTGTTTGCTTTTCAATTTGCTCCAAAAGCTTGCTGCCTACGTTTCCTACTCCTGTAATAAAGAGATTCAATTCCTTGATTTGTGCTTCAAAAAAACTTTCATGAAGAGTGTTTATTGCTTTGGTAACATTCTTCTGATCAATGATTATGGAGATATTTCTCTCTGAAGCACCTTGGGCAATGGCCCTGATATTAATATTATTTGCCCCGAGACTGCTAAACAATTTTCCACTGATGCCTTGATGATCTTTCATTTTTTCACCAACCACAGCGATGTTTACCATATTTTTTTCAATTTGAGCTGGAGCAAGTTTATTATTGGAAATTTCAAAAGCAAATTTTTTATCTAATGCTTTTTTTGCTTCTAATTCTTCCTCCTCTTTTACCGCAATACAAATTGAGTGTTCCGATGAAGCCTGTGTGATCATAATTACATTTATATTATTATCGGATAATGCCTCAAAAAACCTTTTAGAAAAACCGGCGATTCCTACCATGCCGCTTCCCTCTAAATTGATTAATGCCACCTTATCAATATGACTGATTCCTTTGACAATCTCGCCATTTTCTGAGCTAGGGGTACCGTCAATTAGGGTTCCTCGATCCTCAGGAACGAAGGTGTTTTTGATTATAACAGGGATTTTTTTCTCAATGATGGGTTGTAGTGTAGGGGGGTAAATCACTTTGGCTCCAAAATGAGAAAGCTCCATGGCCTCATAATAACTCAATTTTTCTATCGGCTTGGCTTGGGCAACGATTTTTGGATTAGCAGTGAACATACCACTGACATCCGACCAAATCTCAAGTACTTCTGATTGTGTAGCAGCTGCTATGAGCGCAGCAGAATAGTCAGAACCTCCTCTTCCCAAAGTAGTGGTCTCCCCAGAGACATTACTGGAAATAAAACCAGGCAAAAGAACCACATTAGAGCGTTTACCGCTAAAAAACTTTTTAATTTTCTCTGCAGTGATTTGATGATCAACAATTTCAACACCATTATGTAGGGTAGTTTTTATTATATCTCTACTGTCTTTTAATTCAGATTCAATTTCATTGTAATGAAAAATACCATGAATGATTTTACTCGAAAGTAATTCTCCATATGAAGCTATGTTAGCATTATTTTTCGGGGTTGCCTCCTCCAGAAGATGAATTGCATCTAGACGAGATTCTAGTTCATTGATATTTTTTTTTAAGAAACTGATTATAGCACTTTGGTGCTTAATGGGAATGAATTTTTTGATTATTTCTAAATGCTGTTTTTCGACTTTTGATAAAGTATCTTTGTATTTTTCATCACCAGATTGGGCCAAGGAAAGCATCTCTATAAGTAAATCAGTAACCCCTCTAAATGCCGATACTACAACTGCTACCGCACATTTCTGATTTTTCACAATTTTGATGACATTAGAAAGGCTTTCTGAGGTTGCTACAGATGTTCCGCCAAATTTTAGAACTTTCATTTATAAATTTTTCTTTTTAGCCCTACACATTAATATGGTAGGCTTAATTGACTTGTGATGATTAGAATAATTTGATATTAGATAAAAGATTTGAGTGCAAGTTGTCATAGGATTATATGTAATGATCTACCCCCATAGGGGTGGCCATAGAAGGGGTAAAAGGAGAAAAATCTCTGAAATTATACCTTAAATATTGAGTAATAACTATAATATTTAAAACCTTGCTAAACATCTCGGCAAAAATATTACAAAACCATCAGCTTTAAAATTTTTTCAGTACAATTTTAAATACTGTCAGTTATTTAAAAAAAAACCATCCAAGTGGACGGTTTTTTTTGTGAATAATTTGGTGTGATTATACTTAGCCTTCGGGAGTGAATTTAATATACAATTCCTCAGCATTTTTTTTATGATCAATAGTTATTTTTGCACCTTCATCAATCTTGTTATTTACAACATTTTCGGCCAGTAGATCCTCAATATATTTTTGAATGGCCCGATTGAGAGGTCTTGCTCCATATTTTTTATCGAAACCTTTTTCACATATAAAATTTTTAGCAGTCTTGGTCAAATAGATGTTATACCCAAGTTTATTGACTCTTTTAAAGAGTTTATTTAGCTCTATTTCTACAATTTTCTCAATATCTTTTTTCTCTAGGGTATTGAAAATGACTAAATCGTCAATACGGTTCAAAAATTCGGGTGCAAAAGTCTTTTTTAAAGCATTTTTAATTACGCTTTTCTCTATGTCACTGGCCTGAGACTTCATACTGGAGGTTTCAAAACCCACTCCTGTTCCAAAGTCTTTTATTTGCCTTGCTCCTATATTAGATGTCATGATGATGATAGTATTCTGAAAGTTAATTTTCCTTCCCAAACTGTCTGTTAGAAAACCATCATCTAAGACTTGTAATAACATATTAAATACATCTGGATGTGCTTTTTCTACCTCATCAAGCAGAATGACTGAGTAGGGACGACGCCTTACTTTTTCACTCAGTTGTCCGCCTTCTTCATAACCAACATAACCTGGAGGGGCGCCAATGAGTCTAGATATGGCAAACTTTTCCATATATTCACTCATATCAATGCGAATAAGATTTTCTTCAGAATCAAAAATTTCTTTCGCAAGGATTTTTGCTAATTGTGTTTTTCCTACACCAGTTTGTCCCAAAAAAATGAAGGATCCAATTGGTCTGTCTGGATCTTTAAGACCTGCCCTGTTTCTTTGAATAGATTTGACTACTTTCTCAATAGCCTCTTGTTGACCAATAATTTTTTCACCTATAATTTCTGTCAAGTGAGCCAACTTGGTCTTTTCACTCTTGACTATTTTGGTGACAGGAACATTAGTCATTATTGAGACGACATCGGCAATGTGGGTATCGTTTACGGTCTCTCTGTTGAGTTTAGACTCTTCTTGCCATCTTTCTTGGGCTTCAAGAAGTCTTTTCTCTACTCTTTTCTCATCATCCCTCAGCTTTGCTGCCTCTTCATATTTTTGTTTTTTTACGACAGAGTTTTTCAATTCTTTGACTTTCTCGAGTTCTTCTTCAAGCTTTATAATCTCGTCCGGTACATTCATATTGTTTATGTGTACCCTCGACCCCGCCTCGTCAAGTGCATCAATGGCTTTGTCGGGTAAGAAACGATCAGTCATGTAACGGGAAGTAAGTTCAGCACAAGCTTTTAATGCCTCATCCGTATAAATGACGTTGTGATGATTCTCATACCTGTCTTTTATGTTTCTTAAAATTTCTAGTGTTTCCTCCTCAGTGGTTTCTTCGATCAAGATTTTTTGGAAACGTCTCTCAAGTGCGCCGTCTTTTTCAATATTTTGTCGGTATTCGTCGAGAGTTGTTGCTCCTATGCATTGAATTTCACCTCGAGCTAAGGCTGGTTTAAACATATTGGAAGCATCCAAGCTTCCGGTAGCTCCACCAGCACCTACAATGGTATGGATTTCGTCTATGAAAAGGATAATGTTATCATTTTTTTCTATCTCATTCATTAACGCTTTCATTCGCTCCTCAAATTGGCCTCTGTATTTGGTACCGGCTACTAGACTAGCTAAGTCCAGTGAAACAACACGTTTCCCATACAAAACTCTGGAAACCTTTTTTTGAATGATTCGAAGGGCAAGCCCCTCAGCAATAGCTGACTTTCCTACTCCAGGCTCCCCAATCAACAAGGGGTTATTTTTCTTTCTTCTGCTAAGAATTTGAGAAACTCGTTCAATTTCTTTTTCTCGCCCAACAACAGGGTCAAGTTTATTTTTTTCTGCCAAAGCCGTAACATCACGGCCAAAATTATCCAAAACTGGTGTTTTGGATTTGACATTTACCCGAGATTCTGAAGTGGGCACAAAAGGATTTTCTTTACTAGACTCATTTTCTTCATCTTTTTCTTCGGGAAAAGAAGAGGCGGAGGGAAGCTCCATATAATTTTGATCATCACTAGCTAACATCAATTTAAATTGTTCTTTGACAATATCATAATCAATATTTAGTTTGAGTAGTAGCTTGGTTGTAGGATCGTTTTCGTTTCTCAAGATACATAGCAAAAGATGTACTGTGTTAATTATATCACTTTGAAAAAGTTTTGCTTCAAGAAAAGTTGTTTTTAAAGCTCTTTCGGCTTGACGTGTAAGATGTAAGTATATTTGGTTGTGAATTATTCCTGAATTTTCAATCACAGCAGGATTGAGAATTTCAACTTTTCGCCTTAATTCATCAAGATCCACTTCGATAGAATTAAGGATTGAAATCGCTTTTCCTTCACCATCACGCAAAATCCCCAACATTAGATGTTCTGTTCCTATTGAGCCGTGTCCCAACCTGAGGGCTTCTTCTTTGCTGTAGGAAATCACATCCTTAACTCTAGGTGAAAAATTATCATCCATAAAATAAAATTAATAATTTTTATTGATCAAAAAGTATTCCACTTAACATTCAATGGCTAATAGACAAAAAAAATATCATTTAGCAAAGCGGCAATTGCAAAAATTTTAAGAGGTAAATACAATATTATCATGTTGATAAATTCATTAAAAAATATTGCGGAAATCCCATTAAAACCCAGTTGATAAAGTATTTTAGCTAATATTTTTAAATTAGAGTAAATGGTCGACGGTGAAAAATTAATTCCAATAAACATTGAGGACGAAATGAAATCGGCTTACATTGATTATTCAATGTCTGTCATTGTGTCACGTGCACTTCCTGACGTTCGTGACGGTTTGAAACCAGTTCACCGAAGGGTGCTTTTCGGAATGCACGAGTTAGGAATTAGAGCAACCACTGCTTACAAAAAGTCTGCTCGTATTGTTGGTGAGGTTTTGGGAAAATATCACCCACACGGAGATAGCTCAGTATATGACACTATGGTTCGAATGGCTCAGGAATGGAGTTTGCGTTACCTCTTGGTAGATGGTCAAGGTAATTTTGGTTCCATAGATGGAGATAGCCCAGCTGCCATGCGTTACACCGAGGCAAGGATGAAGAAAATGTCAGAAGACTTATTGGCTGATATAGATAAAGATACGGTAGATCACCAACTGAATTTTGACGACACACTTAAAGAACCAATAGTATTACCTACTCGGGTTCCCAACTTATTAATAAATGGAGCTTCAGGAATTGCTGTAGGTATGGCAACCAATATGCCCCCACATAATTTATCTGAGGTTGTAAATGGAACTATCAAATATATCGATAACCAAGATATCAGTATAGATGAATTGATCCAGATCATTAAAGCGCCTGACTTCCCTACAGGCGGTACCATTTATGGATATGATGGGGTTAAAGAAGCATTTATGACAGGAAGGGGTCGTGTAGTCATAAGAGGTAATGCAAATATTGAAATGGTTGATGATAGAGAATGTATTATCGTTACAGAAATACCTTACCAAGTCAATAAAGCGGAGATGATCAGAAAAACTGCTGAGTTAGTCAATGACAAAAAAATTGAAGGTATCAGCAATATCAGGGATGAGTCTGACAGAAACGGAATGCGTATTGTTTATGTCATGAAGCGTGATGCAATTCCAAATATTGTCCTCAATAAGTTGTATAAATATACTGCTCTTCAGTCTTCATTTAGTGTAAATAATATTGCATTGGTTCAGGGGAGACCTCAACTTCTGAATTTAAAGCAATTGATCCACTATTTTGTAGAACACCGTCACGAGGTGGTGGTTCGAAGAACAAAATATGAACTTAAAAAAGCTGAGGAACGGGCTCATATTTTGGAGGGCTTGATCATTGCTTCGGACAATATAGATCAAGTAATATCAATCATTCGTGGTTCTGCCAATGCCGAAGAGGCCAAGGAAAATTTAATGGGTAAATTTGAACTTTCTGAGATTCAGTCTAAAGCCATTGTCGAAATGCGGTTGAGACAGTTGACTGGACTGGAACAAGACAAACTTCGCAGTGAGTACGATGAACTTTTGAAAACAATCACCGATCTTAAAGACATACTCGATAAAAAAGACCGCAGGATGGAAATCATCAAAACCGAATTACTTGAGATCAAAGATAAATATGGTGATGAGAGAAGGTCCAAAATTGAGTACGCGGGAGGAAATTTTAGTATCGAGGATATGATCCCAGATGACAAAATGGTAATTACTATTTCTCATGCAGGATACATAAAAAGGACACCATTATCTGATTATAAGACCCAAAATAGGGGTGGAGTAGGACAAAAGGCTTCCACCACTAGAAATGAAGATTTTCTAGAAAACCTTTTTGTTGGAACAAATCACCAATATATGTTATTTTTCACTCAAAAAGGGAAGTGTTTTTGGATGCGTGTCTATGAAATTCCTGAGGGATCGAGAACTTCCAAAGGTCGTGCTATTCAAAACTTGGTCAATATAGAGCAAGATGACCGTGTAAAGGCTTTTATTTGTACTCAGGATTTGAAAGATGAGGATTACATCAACAATCATTATGTGATTATGGCCACCAAAAAAGGTCAGGTCAAAAAAACCAGCTTAGAACAATATTCGCGTCCTCGTACAAATGGAATTAATGCCATTACTATCAAAGAAGAGGATGAATTGTTAGAAGCCAAGCTAACTAATGGAAATAGTCAAATTTTATTGGCAGTGAAAT
>JAYPMF010000077.1:0-1635 GCA_038129785.1 Flavobacteriaceae bacterium | reverse complement strand
TCCGGGGTGAGAGGAATCACTTTGGCAGATGCCAACGATGAAGTCGTTGGAATGGTATCTGTAAACGATATGGATACCAATATTTTAGTTGTGTCAGAAAATGGTTTTGGTAAACGCTCTAACTTAGATGACTATAGGATCACCAACAGGGGAGGGAAAGGAGTCAAAACCATTTCCATCACTGACAAAACTGGTACTCTTGTAACAATAAAGAATGTTACTGACCAAGATGACTTGATGATCATTAACAAATCGGGTATCGCTATAAGAATGGCAGTCTCTGATTTAAGGGTAATGGGACGCGCCACTCAAGGGGTAAAATTGATCAACCTCAGAGAGGACGACTCTATCGCTGCAGTGGCCAAAGTAATGAAAGATGATGATGAGGTTGAAGATATCTCTGATATTGATGTCGAGGGGGACACTATTGTTGATTAATCGATTACAAATCTTATTTTTACTTTTATAAACCACTTTATTTAAAAATTTAATTGAATTAAAACAATGAAACAAATAGCCTTACTAACCTTTATTCTCATTTTTAATTTTTCTTTCGCTCAAAAAAAGGAACTTAGAAAAGCTCAAAAGCTATATGATGCGGGAGATATTTCGGGAGCATCACAATTATTAATAGAAAATCAATCCATTTTTGAAAATGCAGACCAAAAAGTAAAACCTAATTATGACTTTTTAAGAGGAAAAATTGCTCAAAACAATAAGGATTTTCAAGACGCATTTGACCTTTATAATTCTGTAAAGGAGGTGGCATCGATCAAAGAAGAGGTTGTTCAGCAATTCAACCTTCTTTCTGGTGATATTGTCAATAGCGCCATTGACGATAATGGTAATGGTGATTTCAAATCTTCTACCGAGAAATTGTATTTGGCTTACATGATCGACCCTGAACTAAACGCAGATTACCTATATTATGCGGCTTCAAGTGCTGTAAATGCTGAAATGTTTGATGTTGCACTGAATTATTATATTGAACTTAAAGACAAGAATTATACTGGAGTAGTAACAAAGTATTTTGTGACCGAAGTTGAATCGGGTGAAGAAACAGAGGTGTCAGAATCAGAATATAACCTTTACAAAAAATCTAAGTCATATGAAAATCACCGTCAAGAGGATACACCGTCAAGATTCCCTGAGATTGTAAAAAATATTGCACTGATTCATGCCCAATTGGGTGACAAGGATAAAGCTATGGCAGCTGTACAAGAGGCGAGATTAGCTGACCCAAACGATCTCAATTTGATTTTAACCGAGGCAAATATATATATTGAATTGGGTGAAAAGTCTAAATTCCAAGATTTAATGAATGAAGCGATTGCTCAAGATCCCAATAATGCAAACCTATACTATAACCTTGCAGTTGTTACTTCTGATCTGGGGGAAAAAGAGGCTGCAAGAGGTTATTATGAAAAGGCTATAGAACTTGATCCAGCATATGAAAATGCATACATGAATTTAGTTGCTTTGATCCTGGAGCAGGAGCAAGAAATCGTTGAGCAAATGAATAGTTTGGGAACCTCTGCAGCTGACAATGCCAAATATGACGCATTGAAGACAGACCGAGAGGAACTTTACAAAGAATGTGTTCCAATTCTCAAATCTTTGATCGAAATTGGAGCT
>JAYPMF010000076.1:6150-8845 GCA_038129785.1 Flavobacteriaceae bacterium | reverse complement strand
ATCAATGACCGATGTGATCAGCAATTGGTTCTCAAATTGATGTAAATGTAAGGCACAATGATTGGTGTTTACTACTTGTTTTAGAGTAAGCTCATTATCCGATACGTGTGTAAAAGGGTGAATTTTGTAATACTCCTTGTACATTTCAACTGCTTTGTTGAGTTCACCGTCAAAAGGGGTATAGCAACTGGCAAAGATTCCCCTCGTAAAATTCCCCCTTTGAGGGAGAAAATATATTTTGGGTGCTCCCAGAGTTTCCCCAATTTCACCCAAATGTTGATGGGTGAAGGGTTTGTACCAAGAGATATTGTTATTTCTCCAACTGAAATGCCCGGTGGGACTTAATCCCACCCCTGCACCTGTGCTGCCTGTGGTGGCGTGGATGTGAACCGCTTCTTGGATGATTCCGGCTTTGGCCAATGGCAAAAGGGCCAATTGAATGGCTGTTGCAAAACAACCGGGATTGGCAATGGCATTGGCTTTTTCGATCTTCTCTCGCTGATTTTCCGGCAATCCATATACAAAATCGTAGTCCTGAAATTGGGTGTCTTTTTTCAATCTAAAATCGTTACTCAAGTCAATGATGACCGTATTTTTAGAAAATTGATTTTTTTCCAAAAACCCAACCGATTTGCCATGCCCCACACAGAGGAATACCACATCTACATCTGGGTTAATGGTTGCTGTAAAATCCGGTGCTCCGCTGCCCAGTAAATCTGAATGGGTATCGTGCATTGGTGTTCCTGGTCTGGTGCTACTGTACACAAAATCCAATTCCAATGCGGGGTGGTGTAATACCAATCGGATCAATTCTCCTCCGGTATAACCTGAACCCCCAATAATGCCTACTTTTTTCATTTTTCTTTATTTACGAATTGGTATATTTTGTTTTGGTTGGAAAGTAGTTTAATAAAACCCTTGGCGTCATCGGCTGACCAACCCTTGTTTTCTTCCCCATAGCTGCCAAAAGCTGTATTCATCAGGTCGTGATCTGATTCAATACCGTTGAGTTCAAATCGATAGGGGTGGAGGGTTATGAAAACCTTTCCGCTAACCGTTGTTTGACTGTTGCTCAAAAAGGCTTCTAGGTCCCGCATGACCGGATCCAGATATTGTCCTTCGTGGAGCAGCATCCCATAAAAATTTCCCAATTGTTCTTTCTGAAATTGTTGCCATTTGCTTAAGTTATGTTTTTCAAGCAGGTGATGGGCTTTGATGATCAATAGAGGGGCAGCAGCTTCAAAACCAACCCTACCTTTGATACCTATAATAGTGTCTCCTACATGGATGTCTCTGCCAATCCCAAATTTTTTGGCTTGATCTTGTAATTTGATGATGTTATTTACAGGATTGTCCATCTTCCCATCAATTCCTACCAATTCTCCTTTTTCAAAATGAAGGGTGACTTTTTGAGCCTGTTGTTTTTCCAGTTGACTTGGATAAGCCAATTCGGGAAGGCTAGCGTGGGAGGTCAGGGTTTCATTACCGCCCACACTGGTTCCCCACAAACCTTGGTTGATTGAGTATTGTGCTTTTTCCCATGACAAGACCACTCCATTTTCTTTGAGGTAAGCGATTTCAGCTTCTCTGGAAAGTTGTTGGTCTCTGATGGGAGTGATGATTTCAATATCCGGTGCCATGACTTGAAAAATCAAATCAAACCGCACTTGATCGTTTCCTGCTCCCGTACTTCCATGGGCAATGGCATTGGCACTAATCTTATTGGCATAGGCTACGATTTCCATGGCCTGAACAATTCGCTCTGCACTAACCGATAGGGGGTAGGTATTGTTTTTGAGAACATTACCGAATACCAAATATTTGACTACCTTTTCGTAAAAGGTGTCTAGTGCATTGATGGATTGATAGGCATGGGCTCCCATCTGCAGGGCTTTGGTTTTCATTTCCTCCATTTCCATAGCATCAAATCCTCCTGTATTGACACTTATGGCATGAACCTCATAGCCTTCTTGAGAGAGTTTCATCAAGCAATATGAGGTATCTAAACCGCCGCTGTAAGCCAATACTAATTTTTTATTTTCCATTTTTGATTTGCTAAAAGGTTATTATTGTCTTGGGTCATATAACATACCTGTGCACAGGCACATGGTTCTTTCAGTTCGGGTCAATACGTCGTAATTTTTACAGGTTTGACAGCCTTTCCAAAATTCGGGGTCGTCTGTTAATTCTGAAAATACGACAGGTTGATAACCCAATTCATAATTAATTCTCATGACAGCTTTTCCAGTCGTGATCCCGAAGATTTTGGCATTAGGAAATTTTTCCTTAGACAGATCGAATACCCTTTTCTTGATTTGTTTGGCCAGTCCTTTTCCTCTATGATCAGGAGAGACTATCAAACCGGAGTGGGCCACGTACTTGCCGTGTCCCCATACTTCAATATAGCAAAATCCTGCGAATTCATTGTTTTCCAAGGCAATCACGGCATTACCTGCTTCCATCTTTTTACTGATGTATTGCGGGCTCCTTCTGGCGATACCGGTACCTCTCATTTTGGCTGATTCGCCGATACATGTACTAATATCTTTAGCGTGTATAATATGTTTTGAATTGGCAATAATCAATTCCATTATTGACAAACGTTTTTGGATTGAAAAAATATGTTGTAATCTTTGGAAAATGAGACTGGACGCACCTGAGTCTCGAATAGAGAAATGTACCCGCTAGGGGCGGC
>JAYPMF010000076.1:0-6050 GCA_038129785.1 Flavobacteriaceae bacterium | reverse complement strand
GCCCGCCCTGGCCCATTGTAATTTTCAATTACGAGGTCAGGCAAGTAAAGAGGATGCTGATTGGATACAAAATTTGGCCCTGAAAAAAGGTTTGGAATGCCATGTTCAAAACTTTGATACCCAAGTCTATGCACTTAAAAAAAAAGTATCCATTCAGATGGCGGCACGGCAGTTGCGTTACCGATGGTTTGACACTTTATCCAATCAATATGACTATGATTTGATTTTGGTTGCCCATCATGCCGATGATGCCCTGGAAACCTTTATGATCAATGTCATGCGTGGCACAGGTCTTAGAGGTTTGTTGGGTATCCCCGAGCACAGAGGAAAAATCTTACGTCCGATGTTGTTTTTTTCACGAGAGGAGATTATGCGATACGCTTTGGAAAATAAAATTCAATGGCGGGAAGACCTGTCCAATGCAAAAACGGAGTATCTGCGCAATGCACTCCGGCACAAGGTGATTCCACAATGGAAAAAAAAGGATCCTAATTTTGATCAGCAGTTTCAAGAAACACTCAAACATTTGAGCGAGGCTCAAAATGTTTTGGAGGATGTTATTAGTGATTTTAAAATGAACAATTTTATCCCACAAAAACAAGGGTTTAAAATTTCAATCGATGTTTTGAAAGGCCTGTCTTCATTGAATTATTACCTGCATGCGTTGTTTGGCATCTACGGCTTTGGGAACTTGGCAGACCTTAAGCAGTTGATGCATTCACAAAGTGGAAAACAACTCTTTTCCAATACCCACCGATTGATCAAAGACAGGGAGTGTTTTTTATTGACCCCTAAAGAATCGTCTCCATCCGAATCCTATTCTATTGCCTCAGGATTGACAACTATTGATACTCCCCTTAGGCTTTTTTTTACCCAAGAAAAAACCTTTAAAAAAGTAGATTCTAAAAGCCTAATGTTAGACAAATCCAAGTTAAAGTTTCCTTTAATACTGAGAAAATGGAAACAAAGTGATTATTTTTATCCCAACGGTTTGAAGGGAAGCAAGAAATTGAGCAAATATTTTAAAGACGAGAAATATTCCCTTTTGGAAAAGGAAGCCCAGTGGTTTCTTTGCTCAGGAGAGGATATTGTTTGGGTGGTTGGAGAAAGGGCTGATCAGCGTTTCTTGGCCAATGCTGAAACAAAAGACAAGTGGTTAATTCGCTACGATGATTAAAAAAGGCTTTTTTCTATTATTTTTTTGTACACTGGGACTCCAGGCACAAGAACCAGTTGTTTGGACAACCGACTTAGAAAAGACCACGGACATGGAATACTTGCTGATTTTTAAAGCATCGGTCCAACCTAAATGGCATTTGTATTCACAAAACCTTCCCAAAGACGGCCCTTTGCCTACCGAGTTTATCTTTGAAGGGTTAGATACTGCTTTTGAATTGCTTGGAAAAACTGAAGAAAGTAAAACCGTCACAGCCTTCGATCCTGTTTTTGAAATGGATTTATCTTGGTTTGAGGGAAAGGCAACTTTCCGGCAAAAAATCCGATTGCTTCAACCCGAGTTTGGTACAGTCTCTGGAGAGATCAATTTTCAAGCCTGTGACGATAAAATATGTATTTTTAGAAGCGAACCCTTTCGCTTTGTTTTGGATCCCTCCAAAGCCATTTCAGTAACACAAAAAACCGTTGATCCGGAAAGTTTAAAAAAATCGGAGGCATTGGAGTTGCCACTTAAAAATAGGCAGTTTTTGATCCAAAATCAAAGTCAAAATAGTGATAACCGTTTGCTAAACTTATTTTTATTGGGTTTTATAGGCGGCTTTATTGCGCTGCTCACCCCTTGTGTTTTTCCAATGATACCCCTTACGGTTTCCTTTTTTCTTAAGCAGAGTTTAAGCAAAAGAAAAGGGGTGGGACGTGCCTTGATTTATGGGTTTTTTATACTGTTGATCTATATCTTGATGAGTTTACCCTTTCACTTTTTGGATGCGCTCGATCCTCAAATATTAAATACGTTATCGACCAATATAGTAATGAACCTGATCTTTTTTGCGGTATTTGTCTTTTTTGCCTTTTCATTTTTTGGCTATTACGAATTGACCTTACCCAGCAGTTGGGGGAATCGTTCTGATGCTGCCTCTGCCGGTGGTGGAGTGTTGGGGATCTTTTTTATGGCACTTACTTTGGCTATTGTATCTTTTTCATGTACTGGTCCTATATTGGGCTCATTACTTGCCGGTTCACTAACGGTAGAGGGTGGAGCTGACCAACTGACTGTGGGTATGGCCGGCTTTGGATTTTCCTTAGCACTTCCTTTTGGCTTATTGGCCTTTTTTCCCAACACCCTCAAATCCATCCCCAAATCGGGTGGATGGATGACCAAGGTTAAAGTAACCTTGGGCTTTTTAGAATTGGCATTAGCCTTAAAGTTTTTGTCAAATGCCGATTTGGTAGGTAATTGGGGGATACTCAAGCGCGAGATTTTTGTGGGTTTATGGTTGGTGATAGCTTTTTTATTATTTGTGTACCTAATGGGATGGTTGCGCTTTCCTAATGACGTGAAAGAAACTAAAATTTCAAAAGTTCAACGATTTTTTACTTTTTTGGTATTGATATTTATTTTCTATTTAATACCTGGTTTGGGAAAAAATCAAGACGGAAGCCTCACCCTATTAAGTGGATTTCCTCCTCCTGTATTTTATAGTGTTTATCCCTCTGATTCAGAATGTCCTCTAGGATTAAAGTGTTTTAAGGATTATGAAACCGGTAGGGCTTTTGCCGAAGCAGAAGACAAACCTATATTATTGGATTTTACCGGTTGGGCTTGTGTCAACTGTAGAAAAATGGAAGAAAATGTTTGGTCCCGACCCGAGGTATTCCGCTTGTTGAATGAGGAGTTTGTGATTATTTCACTCTATATAGATGACCGCAAAGAATTGCCCAAAGCACTTAAGTTTAACTTTCAATATCCCAACGGAAGGATCAAAACCATCAAAACCGTAGGGGAAAAGTGGGCGACTTTTCAGAGCTTAAATTTTTCTTCAGCTTCTCAACCTTATTATGTTTTAATGACCTCCGATGCAACTATACTCAATCCTCCTATTCAATATACCGACACGGCCACCTACAGGGATTGGTTGCAATCGGGTTTGGAGCAACATCGACAAAGGACAAAACAGTCCAATCGCTATGCTTTTTAAAATTGAGTTAAAGGTTAATCCAATAATTGATTTTCAATGTTAGATTCCAATTTTTGTTTGGTTCCAGCATACGTGTATCACTGCTATTAAACACCAAAAAAATATCAGATGCCGGTTTATATCTCCATTGAAAACGCGAATTAAAATTCCACAACTTCTGTTGCTCGTTGTATTGATATAGATTGGAAAAGAAAATATTTTTGGTAAAGGTGAAATTTGATTTTATTCCCAATAGCCAAAATCCATTGGTTCCCCAAGGCTCATCAAGTGTAATGTGGTTGTAGCTTACCAGTGAGTTTAATTCGATATAGGGTTGAAAACGGTATCCCATTTGACTGAAAAAAAGCCATCTTTTCCCATTTTGGAAATAACCCCCGTAGGAGGATTTAAATTCATAGGTAAAAAGACTTTGTGGTTTTGAGTTGTATTCCAGATTGCAGGTTTGCCAACGGTGTTCAGTAAAAGCTTGAATACTCTGGATTCCCGTTCTGATGGGATCAAAGTGGTTTTGCAAAACTATGAATTGATTTTGATAGGAAAGCTTAAATTTACTTCTGTTTTTAAAGTTGATTTCATAACCAAAGTCTGTTCTACTGTCTATTCTTTCTCCATCAAGATTAAAGAATTGAATGTTGCCTGTAGAGGGGCCGTGGGACAATATTTTGGAAGTTTGGGTTGGGAAAAATAAATATTTGAATTCTGTGTTAAATTTGAAATATTTAGTGCGGGGAATGTACCCCACTTCGGCATTGTAGTTTTCACCTACATATTCAGCCTGAAAATACCCCGTAAAAAATTGATTGCTATAGGTTAGGTTGGAAGCAAAAACAGCATCATCTTCTTGAACTCCGGGGCTAAAGGATTTTAAATACATTAACTTTCCGTTCAAAACATTATCAGCGGAAAAGTAATTGTACTCTAATCCAAAGTTTCTGTTGTAATCAGAATGGTTATCGTTAGGATTATCCAGTCTACCCAAGATTTGTTTATTCACAAAAATCATTCCTATAGAGGACCGATCTAAAACCTTTCTTTGCAAACTAAATACACCAAAATTTTCTGCTGCAAATTTATTTTTACTATCCTCTTGAGTTTGAATGTCAAGAAGACCAATTCTCCATTTTTCGTCAATATTACCACTAAGTCTAATGCCCCCTATGATTGGGTTGTCAAGGCCAATTCTTCGTGAGAAAAAAGGTCGAATATTGTCGTAACCAAAATTTGCAAAAATGTCGGCATTTTCAAGAAAGAATTGTCTTCTTTCAGGAAAGAACAACTCAAAACGATCCAGATTAGTTACTTGTTGATCTACCTCAGCTTGAGAAAAATCGGGATTGAGGGTGATATCCAGGTTAAGAGAGGAGGTCAGATTAAGTTTTACATCGGCACCGGGATTTAACTTATAATTGTTAATATTTTTTTGGGGACTGACAATTTCGCCCGAGAGATAGGGAATAAAGGAAATATTAGATCCTTGAGAGGGAGGAGGGGTATCCCATGCCAAAACACCCGAGTAGGCCATAGTAATAGATGGAAATTGTCGGGGCACTGGTGTCCAACCAGACTTTTCACTAGCCTTTAGATCCAGTCGACTAAAACTTATCCCCCAATGACTTAGGTTATCTTTGTAACGTATTGATTTCAGTGGAATAGCCATTTCAGCAATCCATTTTTCATCATCGAAGGAGACCTGAGAGTACCACTTGGTATCCCAGTTCAGGTCTACACTTCGTCCATTGTACATGGTGCCATCCCATTGGGCACCGTAGGCGTTGAGCCCGAAAGCAAAACCAGTGTTCATATTGTTGAAAGGATCGAGTGCCACCAAAAAATTATCGTTTTTTCCAAAACTAAAATCGCGTTTATATGATTCCACCACATAATCACCTCGGATGGTGTTGTTAAAGAAAATTACAGCGATATAGATGTTTTTATTGTCGTAAGTCATCCTAACCTCTGAAGATTGAGTGGCTGATCTGTCATCATGGGGGAGGATCATTGAGAAATTATCAGCTACATCAGCAATCTCCCAAACTTTTTCGTTTAACTGTCCGTCTATGATTAATTCCTCGGTGGTTTTTACAATTTTTAGGACGTAATCTTGATTGACCTTTTGCCCCTTAGCCGTTTGAAAAAAAAACTGAAAGAGAAGGGGAATTAAAAATATTTTGTAGGAGGAGAGCAAAGGTCTATTGATAAATGTCATCGAGTTGGGTATTACATATATCTTGAATCAATTCACTAATCTTGTCTGTTACATCATTAAAAAATTTTTTCCCTTTTTCGGGGTTTGATTTTTTGGGGTTACCCACTCCAGTATCATTAGTAACTAATGACCATTTTCTTTCTGTCCATGCCCATTTTTCTCGAAATCCTTTGATCTTATTTTTCTTTTCAAGACCGATTCCAGCTTCTGAAAGCGGTAAGACAAATTCGGGATGAATATGCATCATAATACTGGTTTCCATTTCGTCGGCATGATCCCCCTCTTCCTCAAAGTATTGAGATTTATCCAAGGCATGAAACCAATTACAACTACTGAGCCACATTTCGGGAAAATCCAAGCCTAACTCTCTTAACATTGTTTTAAAATTATTTCCACCATGACTATTGAGGATCAAAAATTTCTTAATTCCCTGGCGGTCAAGCACGGTTAAAATGTCTTTGAGTATCGCCATTTGGGTTGAGGGACTCATGTTTATGTCTAAATAAATATCTGTCTGACCAGTATTAACCCCAAAGGGAATGGTAGGCAAAATCAACACTTTTGACCCTTTTTCCCATGCTTTTTTTCCTGATTCGGCAGCTATGGCATTGGCCTCATAGATATCAGTACCATATGGTAAATGGTAGTTGTGTGCCTCTGTTGCTCCCCAAGGTATGATTGCTAAATCA
>JAYPMF010000075.1:0-8977 GCA_038129785.1 Flavobacteriaceae bacterium | reverse complement strand
AACAATAGATATTCTGTTGAAATTGATTACTATAACAAACAAACCAAGGATCTTCTTTTGGCGAAACCATTACCTGGTACTGCAGGTGATACTAGACTTGAAAATATCGGACAAGTTGAAAATAAAGGATTTGAGTTTACCTTCAATTCTGTAAACATTGAAAAACCAGATTTTGTTTGGAGTTCAAATCTTCAAATTTCTGCCAATAGAAATAAAGTTGTTAGTATAGGTGATGCTCCTTTTATAGACCTTCGAAATCCTAATCATGGTCAAGCAGGTGCGGCAGCACTTAGGCTTGTAGCTGGTGAGGTTATGCCATCTTTTTATGGAGCGACTTATGAGGGTACTTATAAATCTGCTGACGAAATTATAGCTGATGGCAGAGAGGGTGTGGACCTTATTGGAGCTCCAAACTATGTAGATCAAAATGGAGACGGAAACATAAATGAATTAGACTTTGTGAATCAGGGAAGTCCACAACCTGACTTTTATTACGGATTTAGAAATACCTTAACATACAAAAACTTTACCCTTGACGTCTTCTTTCAAGGAATGCAAGGAAATGAGGTTTTCGATGCATCTATATATGAATTTTACTATGGTAGGGATGCTTCATTTAATCTCCTACCATTGGTTAAAGATAGATGGACTCCTGAAAATCCAACTTCAGATATTCCCAGAGCAGGAACATCTGCAGGTGGATATAGGCCTAACAGTAGCTTAAATATTGTCGATGGTTCTTATTTGAGGCTTAAAAACGTAACTTTAAACTATGATTTTGATACATTACCTGGTTTATCTTTTATTGAATCGGCCAGTGTTTATCTAACCGGTAATAATCTACTTTTGTTGACCGACTATGAGTGGGGAGATCCGGAGGTTAGTGATGGCGGAGCAAATACAGTCGCTCAAGGGGTTGCCGATGATCAGTATCCCTACGCATCTTCTGTTGCACTTGGTTTTAGATTAAACTTATAAAATTTATACGATGAAAAATATTATATTAAATTCAACTAAACTTATATTATTTACATCTCTATTTTGTTTTTTTTCCTCATGCGAAGAGTACTTGAACGAAGACTTTAGAGATGGATTATCACCCTCTACTTTTTACAATAGTGATGCTGAGGCTGAAATAGCTGTTAATGGAGCCTATTCAATGCTAACTTCTTCAGGTTGGCACAGACACAGAGATCGGGTTGCATGGTGGAATATGGCTACTGATGAGAGAAGCTCTACAAGAAATATCTTTAAAGAAGCTCACAACATTATTTGGGATGAAGGTGTTGGAGATGGTGAACGAATGTGGAATACCTTATATGAAACGGTAAGAAATACCAGTGATGCAATTGCAAATATTTCAGGAAACGAAAATTTATCGCAAACAGCCATAGATCAGTCATTGGGCCAGCTATACGTAATCAGAGCAATGGCTTACTATGATTTAACATGTGTTTGGAATGATGTTCCCTTTTTTACTGAAATACTTGCACCTGAAGAGTTAGCTTCATTAGAGAGAACACCTGCTCAGACAATTAGAGATGCTATGATTGCTGATCTACAAACTGCTTATGGGTTACTCCCTGATTCATGGTCTGGACCAGATCTTGGAAGAATGTCTAAATGGGCTGCTAGAGCATTAGAGGCTAAATTTCATATGTTTTCAGAAAATTGGCAAGGAATGCTAACGGCATGTAAGGACATCATTGATAATTCTCCTCACAGCCTAATGGACGATTTTAGTGATATTTTTGATTGGACTAATTCAGGTTATACTAATAAAGTAAAACCCGAACACATATTGTGGATTGATTTCACTGGACTTCCTGCTGCTGGTTTGGGAACGAATAATGAACATGATTTTCAAGGAGGACATGACTTTGTTCCCAGACTACGCGATGAGCCTAAAGATAAGAAAGGTAGGCAAAAGGAACTAAAAGCTGCTTTAGCGGCAAATGGTCATGAATTTGGGGGATATGGTGGAGCGTCACCCCTCCCACTATTAGCTGACAGATCATCTTGGGATGATGGTGATCTCCGTTATGATAAAACTTTTACCAAAGAATACGAGGGAATACCCCTTAAGTTTGTATACTGTAAAAAATTATGGAATTTAAGCTCAGAATTTTCTCCAAGAGGTAATAAAAATGAAAATGTAGTTATGATAAGGTTAGCTGACATTTATCTTATGGCAGGTGAGGCAGAAAACGAACTTAATGGTCCAGATAATGCTTATCAGTATGTCAATAAAGTACGTGAGAGAGCTTTTGAACCAGATCAGCCGTGGAGTGGAATGACTCAGTCTGAGTTTAGAGTTGAAATGCAGGAAGAAAGAATGCATGAGCTATGTATGGAGAACCACAGAAAACCTGACCTTGTAAGGTGGGGTATCTATGTTGAGAGAATCAGAAATACTCAATTTCAAAAGCATAACGCCCAAGCAGCAACTAATGTTCAAGAAAAACATAGATATGCGCCAATACCCCTTTCTGAAATACAATTAAATCCTAATTTATTAAATACGGATCCTACTAATAACGGTTATAGGTAACATTTATATTTTTGTAATTTAAAACCAGTGTAGAAAACTACACTGGTTTTTTTTATTACAATAGAACTTTATTTACCTATCCTTTCTTAATTGTTGAATTTCATCCCATCGAATCACACCTATCTTTCTTGCCCAATCATTATACATTAAAATCATTTCTCTAGACTTATCTGGTAATGAATCTATTAAATTATTTTGCTCAGTTCTGTCTCTAGAGATGTTATAAAGTTCCCAGTTATCATCAATTCCTTTCTCCCAATCTTGAACAAGCTTATAATCTCCCATTCTAACAGCTTTATTACCCTCATGCTCCCAAAATATTGGTTCTTTATGAATTTGTTCTTTTGATCCCTTAAATATTGGAGTAAGACTTTTTCCTGAGTGTTTTTTAATTTTATTTCCATTAAAAACTTCTGGTATAATAGTCTTTGCAAGGTCAAGACAAGTTGCCATGATATCAAGCAAAAATCCGTATTGACCTATAGTTGAGCCTTCTAAGTTTTTAGATATTCCATTGGGCCAGTGGACAATAAACGGTGTTCCAATACCTCCCTCATGAGTCCAATGCTTGTAGGATCTAAAGGGGGTATTTGATGCATTTGCCCATGCTTTGCCATATGATAATTTGAGAGGTCCTTTTTTTGTTTCCAACTGCTCCTTTGGTCCACTTCCAAGCATATCGAATTCTGCACATGCCCCATTATCATTTAAAAACATAATTACAGTGTTTTCAAAAATGTTTTTTTTCTTAAGACTTTTTAATAATCTACCAATATTTTGATCCATTCTATCAATCATTGCTGAATATATTGCCATTCTTAGATCCATTTCTCTTCGCTTTTCCTCTGACAAAGAGTTCCATGAAACAATATCGTCGTAGCTTAAATTCCATGAAGAATCAATAAGCCCCATTTCTATCATTCTTTTATATCTTTCTTCTCGTAAGTTTTCCCATCCCTTGAGATATTTCCCTCTATACTTATCAATATCCTCTTTTGGTGCATGAAGGGGCCAATGAGGTGCATTATATGACAGGTATAAAAAAAATGGCTTTTCACTATTTTCGCTCTTAACCTTATCTATATATTGAATTGCTTTATCTGTAAAAGCATCCGTTGTATAATAATTTTCATCATCAATATTTAATTTTTGGTTACCCTCGAATATGGATCTTGGTGCCTTGGGTTTAAAATAATTACAAGCGCCAGCGATTGTTCCATAGAAATTTTCAAATCCTCTTTGAGATGGCCACTGATTTTTATCAAAAGAGCTCAGATGCCATTTTCCACTCATTATTGTGGAATAACCAGATTCTTTTAAAACTTCCGCTATTGTAAGAACCTTAGAGCTTAATTTACATGAATATTCCGGTGTTCCATCATTATGTTCATTTATATCACTAGGAGGGTTTGTGTGATGACCAATTCCCGCCTGGTGAGGATAGGTGCCTGTTAACAGGGAAGCGCGAGTTGCTGAACACCTTGCATTATTATAAAATTGAGTGAATTTTAAGCCTTTTTTAGCAAGATTTGATAGGTTTGGAGTATCAATTTCACCTCCATATGGGGCTATATCAGAGTAACCCATATCATCTGACATAATTAAGATAATATTTGGACGTTCGGATTTTTTAAAAGTATTGTCCTTTCCATCACATGAATAAATAAAAATCAGAATAAAAATTGAAAAATGTTTGACATTAAATGTATTCATATGCTTTTATTTATTTAGTTTTTGATTTTTTGTTAAAAAAGGGAGCCAAGGACCTTTTCCAGTCCTATCTTGTCTACTTATTGCCTTCATTTCTGTTTCTACCCCCATATCACCCTGTTGCATCATCCAATCCTTTAGCTTGTTTTTCATTTGTTTTTTTACTTCCTCAAAACCAGGTTGATTAGCTATATTATTTTTTTCATAAGGATCATTTTTTAAATCATATAATTCTTCAAAAGGTCTTTTGAGGTATGTTTTTACCCATCTTAGTTGCTTTTCAGTTTTGGCATTATTAACCCATGACTTATAGATTTCCATTGGAGGTATTTTTTCACCTCTTAAAAAACTGGGTCTTATACTGTCCTCAGCTGTAAGAATATTGTAAAATTTTTCATCATAATTTAAATTTAGAATGTATTTATATTTTTTAGATCTAACTGATCGAATTGGGTATGATTCAGATCCATTAATTATACCTCTTGTTGTTTGCACACCATAAGTATAATCCCTATGATAGTTATCCTCTCCTATCATTACATCTAAAAAGCTTTTACCATCAAAACCGGTGAGACCTTTAGAATCTGAAATACCAACATTAATTTTTGATGGGTCTTGACCTACTGCGTCAATTAGTGTAGGAATAATGTCCACATATTGAGTAATCGCACCAGTTCTAGTTTTTGGTTTGATTTTTCCGGGCCATTTTACAATAAAAGCAGTTTTTAGACCGAGATCATAACATGTCCATTTTCCAAAAGGATAAAAATACCCTTGCTCACTTGTAAAAATTGAGATGGTATTTTTAGTTTTACTTGAGTCATTAATTATTTTAAGAGTTTTACCTAAAAGACTATCCATGTATGTAATTTCACTGTAATAACTACTTAATCCTTTTCTTGTAATATCCGTATCAACCATATACTCTGGTACTTCTAGAGTTTGAGGTGGGTATAATTCGAATTCTCCACGATTCCATGGTGTGTGGGGCTGATTTTGTGCAACAATTAAAAAAAATGGTTTATTTCCGTTTATTACAGGTTTAATTTTATTTAAATCAATATCAGAACCGTTAAATCCAGTATCATGCTGAACTCCCCCTAAATAATTTATTGGAAATGAATCCTTTGGACCATAGTGCTTTTTACCTATAAGAGCAACTTCATATCCAAGATTTTTAAAATGGTGAGCAAAACTCTTTACACCATCAAAAACATTAGAATGATTTGGAAAAGCTCCACTTCGCACAGGATATAAGCCAGTCATAAGTTGTTGTCGAGATGGAGCACACATTGCTGTTGAGGTAAACATATTATCAAAACTTATTCCCTCATTAGCTAATTTTTCAATATTTGGTGTTTTAACAATTTTATTGCCATAAGGTTGACAATCATTCCAATTCATATCATCTCCAAGAAAAATCAAAATATTTGGAAGTTGATTTTTTTGATAATTAGGTTTACAGGAAAATAAAATATAGAAAATGGATATAAGAAATAATGGTTTCATCTTACTGTAATATTATTTTTCTGTACTTATAATACGACTAAATATGATTTGATCCTATGAAATTTATGATTTATTTTTTTGTCTTTAAGAAGATATTAAGGAACTAACTGCTCAAAATCGATAAGTATTTAACATGATTTATTAAAATAATTAGTTAGGTTTCTTTTAGAGTAAAAAACGATTTTGGATTAAATAATCAACTTATTTTAATTTAGAGATTATGGTTTTTAAATCTTATTTTTAATAATTTAGATAATACAGAATTAGATTTTATAATACTAATTGCCAATAATAGGATAATGAATCGACAATCTTTTATAAAAAATTCTGCCATCGTTGGAGCAGGTGGCTTATTCTTACCTAGTCTTAAAAGCTACGCACTTTTAAAATCTACCCAAAATTTTTCAGCCAATGATCAAATCAATATTGGAAGTATTGGTATCAACGGTATGGGATGGGGGAATACCTTAAAAGCCATTGAAGTTCCTGGAGTAAACCTTGTAGCTATATGTGATGTAGATCAAAATGTGATTCAAAAAAAGTTAAATCATAAAGACGTAGCACACATTAAAGACAAAATTAAGGTTTACAATGATTACCGAAAAATGTTGGAACAAAAAGATATTGATGTCATCTATATTGGTACTCCGGACCACTGGCATGCCCTTATGATGATTGATGCAGCTGAGGCTGGTAAGCATATATATGTTGAAAAACCTATTGGCAATTCAATCGCAGAATGTCAAGCAATGGTTGCTGCCCAAAAAAAATATGAAAGTATCATTCAAGTAGGACAATGGCAAAGGAGTAGTATTCATTTTCAAGAGGCCATGGCATTTGTACACAGTGGAAAACTAGGCCCGATCAGAACAGTTAAAGTATGTTGTTATCAGGGATGGATGCGCCCTCAACCTAAGGTTGCCGATAGTGAACCACCAAAAGGGGTAAACTATGATGCTTGGTTAGGTCCTGCTCCCAAAAAACGTTTTAACTCAAGTAGATTTCATTTCCATTTTAGATGGTTTTGGGATTATGCTGGAGGATTAATGACCGATTGGGGAGTTCACCTGCTGGATTATGCATTGATCGGAATGAAGGCTACCGTTCCCAAAACCATTGTAGGCCTGGGGGGAAAATTTGCCTATCCCGATTTAAGTCAGGAAACCCCTGATACCTTAACCACACTATATGAATTTGATAAATTTAATTTGGTTTGGGATTCTGCCATGGGCATTGACAATGGTTCTTATGGAAGAGATCATTGTATTGCTTTTATTGGAAACAATGCAACACTGGTTCTGGACAGAAGTGGATGGGAAGTTATAGAGGAAAAAAGAAGTGAAAACAAGGTTTTGATCCCTTTACAAAAAAAATCAAATAATGGTCACAGACAACATCAGTACAACTTCATTCAAGCCGTAAGAGAAAATAAACCCGAAATATTAAATTGTAATGTAGAAGATGCAGCTCATGTGGCAAAAATTGCGCAAATGGGTAACATTTCATTTAAAGCCAATCAAAAATTAAATTGGTTGGCTGAGAAAGACAAATTTGCTGATCCGAAAATAAATCATACCTACCTCGCAAAAGAATATTTCAACGGCTATCAACTGCCCAAATTTGACTGACCCTCTCAATGACAAAAATATTATCCACTGCACCTGGACGAGTATGTCTGTTTGGAGACCATCAGGATTATCTTGAACTTCCTGTTATCGCATGTGCCATTGATCGAATGATGGAAATTTATGCCGAAGAAAACGGAAAAGATCGCTTAGAGATTAACATGCCTGATATAAATCAAAAAAGGATCATTCCACTTCAAGAAGACTTTAACGAAATTGAACGAGGTGATTTTCTAAAAATTGCACTCAAGGTTTTACAAAAAAGAAATATCGTTCCAAACAAAGGTTATAGTTTGACCATAAGCAGTAAAATTCCGATCAATGCAGGCTTATCAAGCTCGTCTGCATTGACTATTTCATGGATTCAGTTTCTTATCGCTGCATTTTCGGAGCAATCTACTTCCCCTGAAGAATTGGCCTTACTTGCCTATGAAACTGAGGTGATCGAATCGGGCTCCTCAGGAGGAAAAATGGATCAATTTACCATTGCTATTGGTGATACTATTTTTTTGGATACCAATACCGATCAGGTACAAAAATTTAATGATTTAAAACTTGATTTAGTTGTCGGTGTATCGGGTTTGTCAAAAGATACATTTGGAACGCTATCTGACTTAAAAAGTAATGCTTGGAAAGCCATAAATCAAGTCAAAGCCCAAATCCCAGACTTCGATATTGCCCAAAGTAGCATAGACGATTTAAATAAAAATTTGAAATATGTCGAAACCTCATTAAAGCCATATTTCTATGCTGCTGTATCTAACCATGATATAACTCAAAAAGCAATGAAATCATTGAATCACAAACCATTAAATTCTCATATCTTGGGAGAATTAATGAATGAACACCATCTCATCTTAAAATCCTATCTCAAAATCACACCCCCTTTGATGGACAAAATGATTGATACAGCGAACGAAAATGGAGCATTGGGAAGCAAAATTGTCGGTTCTGGAGGAGGTGGTTGTATCGTGTCAATTGTCAAAGATCAAGATAAGGAACAAATCATTGAGACAATTAAAGCAACTGGAGCTAGAGATGCTTTTGGGGTTAACATTGCTAAAGGAGCTTTGCTAAAAACCCCATAATATGACTGAAAATATAATCATTCTGGCAGGTGGGGCCTCCTCACGAATGAAAAAATCTACAGACCAAAATCTGTCTCCTCAAAAGATTGCCCAAGCCAACAAATTAAGTAAAGGCTTAATCGAATTGAGGGGAAAACCTTTTTTGAGTTATTTGCTGGAGAATATTTTAAATGCAGAATTTAAAAATGTTTATATAATCACGGGAGAAAATTCTCAAATTTTTCGAAAGGCATTTGAAAATAATATCAATTTTAAGTCTCTTAAAATCCAATTTGCAACTCAATACATCCCTGATAATAGAGAAAAACCCTATGGTACTGCAGATGCCTTGTATCAGTGCCTTAATCAATACCCTGATTTAAAAGATGATACATTTTGTGTCTGCAACAGCGATAATCTGTACTCGTTGAATGCCTTAAAAATTCTTAAAAATGCCAATTCACACCAAGCAATTTTGGCTTATGATATCGATCACCTAAAATATCCTAGAAAGA
>JAYPMF010000074.1:0-9135 GCA_038129785.1 Flavobacteriaceae bacterium | reverse complement strand
ATTCCTCTGCTGTTGATTTTGCACTGCTCAAGGATGGAAAATTAATTGAGCTCAATAAAGAAGTAGATAATAATAAGTTTTCTGTTGGCGACATTTATGTAGCCAAGATCAGAAAACCTATTTCCGGTCTAAATGCAGCTTTTGTTGGCGTAGGCCACGAAAAAGATGGTTTTTTACACTATCATGATTTAGGACCCAACCTCCCTACTTTATTAAAATATTTTAAACAGGTAAGCTCAGGTAGAACCAAAGATTATTCTTTAAAGAATTTTCGTTTTGAAAAAGAAATACCCAAGGACGGATCTATACAAGACTATCTAAAACCCCAACAACAGATCCTTGTTCAAATAGTCAAGGAGCCCATTTCCACAAAGGGACCAAGAGTCAGCTCTGAATTGTCTCTCGCTGGAAGGTTCATGGTACTAATTCCATTTTCGGATCGCATTTCTATTTCCCAAAAAATTGAAAGTAATGCTGAAAAAAGTCGGTTAAAAAAACTCGTCAAAAGCATCAGGCCAAAAGGCTTTGGTGTCATTATTAGAACGGTAGCCAAAAACCAAAAAGTCAAAGAGCTGGACGCAGATTTAAATCAATTATTAGGCCGATGGAAAAACTTGTGTGAGAAATTTGTAAAAGTGGATCAATACCCCACCAAAATTCTCAGTGAAATAAATAGATCCTCCTCTATCTTGAGAGACATTTTTGACAATGATTTTTCGGGCATCCACGTAGATGACCCTGAAATGCAATCAGAAATCAAAAATTATTTAAAAACCATCGCTCCAGACAAAGTGTCCATTGTAAAGTATTTCAAAAACAAATCAATACCCATTTTCGATCATTTTGGAGTTGAAAGGCAAATCAAAACCTCATTTGGTAAAACGGTATCCATGCAGAAAGGTGCCTACTTGGTCATAGAACATACCGAGGCATTGCATGTAATAGACGTAAATAGTGGCAACAGATCTAACAAGGCCAAATCTCAAGAACAAACTGCCTTGGAAGTAAATTTGATCGCTGCCAGTGAAATTGCAAGACAATTAAGGTTGAGAGATATGGGAGGGATTATTGTTGTTGATTTCATCGACCTCAATACCAACGAAAATCGAACAAAATTATTTGAACATCTTCGAAAGGAAATGGAAAGTGACAGAACTAAACACAAAATTCTGCCTCCTTCACGATTTGGATTGATCCAAATTACTCGCCAACGCGTCCGTCAGGAGATGAGTATTAAAACACGAGAACCCAATCCCAACAAAAATGGTGAGGTTGAGGCTCCCATTGTTCTAATAGACAAAATCAACGCAGAGCTTGACAAAATTGTCAAGCACAGGCACAACAAAAGAAAAAAGTTGTATTTGCATCTTCACCCTTTTGTCGCTGCCTACCTAACCAGCGGTTTCCCCTCCATCCGGGCCAACTGGTATCTTAAACACAAAAAGTGGGTGCATATTGTAACCCGTGATGCTTATCGTTATTTGGAGTTTCGTTTTTTGGATCAAAACAGAAGACTACTCCGAACCAAATAACCGAAAACCGCCTTGAAATCAGGGCGGTTTTTTTATGCCTTAGTTTTACTGGCTATTTTGAATTTCTCTTTTTTGCCGGCTTACAATATTTGGTCCTTTAGTGATATTACCTCTTTTTATTTTTTAATCACCTTTAACTATAATTTAAGATTGGAGATTTTAATTGAGTGAAATAAGCACAAGCAATTTTTTTGAAGCTCCAAAACTTAGTAATTTTAACTATGCCAAATGAAGTAATTCTCTTAATTGAAATCCAGAAGAAATTAGAATACTATTGTGCCTATCAAGAGCGTTGCCATCAAGAAGTGTCGAAAAAACTAAATGAACTGGGTGTGTTCGGAACACAAATGGATACTATTATTTCTCATTTAATAGAGCAAAATTATCTAAACGAGACGCGCTTTGCAGAACAATTTATTCATGGAAAATTCAACATCAAAAAATGGGGAAAAAGACGACTGATCAGGGAACTAAAACAACGAAATATCTCTGACTGGAACATCAAAAATGCCATGAAAGAAATTTCTGATAAAGCTTATTGGGAATGTGGTCAAGTTCTAGCAGAAAAGGTTTGGAATGCCCATCAATATCGCCCACTAGCAGTTAAAAAGAAAAAAGTTTGGAATGCCATGCATTACAGAGGCTGGGAAACAGATCTGATTATGGAAAATATCCTAAGACTGGAACATCAAAAAGAATAACTCAGTCCCAAAAGTCCGTTACCTTTGGGCATAGGAACCAAATTAGATTCCCAATACTCCGTGTTAAAAATATTGTTAAAATAAATGCTAATTTGACATCGACTGATTGTCCATTGTGCAGAAACATCAATCACTGAGTAGGCATCGCCAGAGATTCTTTCCACGTATTTGTATACAAAGAAGGTGTTGAAATTTTTATTAATCGGCAGGTAATAGTTAGACACAAAATGATGTTTTAAGTCATTATTGATAGAATATCGGGAAAAATTAAATCCACTATTTTTCAAGTTGTTTTCCAGATAGGAATAACTGATCTTGAACTCGTGAATTAGGGTGTTGATAGGAATGAGGTGTATGAACTCAAGATCGATTCCACTGGTGTTAACCTGCTGTATATTTTCTGCCTTAAAGGGAATAGTCTCATCCTGTTTGTTTTTCACATAGTCTATTAGGTTTATGGCCTTACGACTAAAAAAGGCCAATGAGAGAGAAACTTTGGGGTTAAAAAGACGTATCCCTAATTCATTAGAGTTAGCTTCTTCGGGTTTTAAATTGGCATTACCCAAAGTGGTTCTGTCTGAATAATAAAGATCAGTAAATGTCGGGATGCGAAAGGTAACCCCTGAGTTTGCATAAAGGCGAAACTTAGGGCTGATTTGCCAACCTATGTCGATACCAGGAAAACTATGGCTTCCAAAGTCAGAGAAATAGTTTGCCACCAAGCCAGGGGTAATATCTACACTTTTATTGAACAGATAGAATCTATGTTCTAAAAAGAAATTCATCATGGTTCGACTTCGATCACCCAGGTTATTGCTACGGATACTGACCTTGGAGATATCAACTCCCATTCCCGTCAATCCCCAATCCGACGCTACAGAGGTGTCAAAAGCCATCCCTATTTTGTTGGTAACATGAAGATTACGGTATATTTCGGGTTTATTACGGATGTATTCATACATGTCCTGTCCCCTGCGCCAATAAACTTTAGGTTTGAATATCCAGGCTCCTTTCTTTCGTCTTTGTGACAATGAAATGAGACTGGCTTGAGTTTCCTCATATTGTTCCTTTGCCGAAGGAGTGGCATAAAAACCATTGGCTCCAAAATTTCGTCCCGAAAAGGTAGCAATAAGATCTAACGGGGTTTTATGCCGGTTAAAGGTGGATTTAATAAAATATTGAGTTTGGTCGTAGTCGGTATTGTAACGGTAGCCGTCTGAGGTATTTCTGGAAAAAAATCCCATAACGCTAGTTTTTTCAGCTGGCTTTCCCAAAAAAATCGAACCATTTGTTTGATCATAATTACCCTGTTGCAAATTCAGGATCAATGTTTTAGGGATCTCTTTTTTGGTTACTATATTTATGGCACCTGTAAAAGCATTTTGGCCATATACTCTGGCAGCAGGGCCCTTGATAATTTCGATTCGTTCAACCATTTGAGGAGGTGGGAGAAAATTTAGGGTATGGTGTCCGGTTTGGGCATCGTCTAATTTGATTCCGTCAATAAGCAAAAGGGTTTGGTCAAAAGTTCCACCTCGAATGTTGAGATCAGCTTGAGTTGATCCTGCTCCCCTTCTTTTAATGTCTACTCCTGCAATTTGTTGCAAAAGGTCTACAACGTGGGTGACTCCACTTTGACGAATTTGGTCTGAATTAAGGATTTGTATCGTCTTAGAGTTTTGACGTAATGGGGTTTCTAAACGGTTTGAAGAAAGGACTACTTCATCGAGTTTTTGCGTTTGAAAAGAGTCAATCTTTACTTTTTTTTGGGCTTTGATCCCACAAATCGCAAAAAAAAGACATAGGAGTGTTTTGACTCGGTTTTTTTTCATGATCAATAAAGTTTTGATGGAGCAAATTAATCTGCTAGGAGTATCAATTTGTTATTCCTCATTTCAACAGTACCCGAACTAATCTGAAATAGCGTTGTATTATCATCTTGTTTTTTAAACTTGTCTTTAAAAGTATCATCAAAGTCCATTTTACCGGAAATCTTAACGATTCCCTCTTTGAGGTTAGAGACAATGGGTGCATGGTTATTGAGCATTTGAAAAGATCCCAAAGATCCTGGAACAATTACTGACTCAACTTCACCACTGAACAGGGTGGCTTCGGGGGAAACGATTTCTATGTGCATTATACTTCTGCTAACATTTTTTCTCCGGCCTCAATGGCATCTTCTATGGTTCCCTTTAAGTTGAAGGCTGCTTCGGGTAAGTGATCTAATTCACCATCCATGATCATATTGAATCCTTTGATGGTGTCTTTGATGTCTACCAATACTCCTGAGATTCCAGTAAATTGTTCGGCTACATGAAAAGGCTGAGAGAGAAAACGTTGCACCCTTCTAGCTCTTGATACAGCCAACTTGTCTTCTTCGGAGAGTTCCTCCATACCCAAAATTGCAATGATATCTTGTAACTCCTTGTAACGTTGTAACAATTCCTTAACCCTTTGGGCACAGTTATAATGATCGTCTCCTAAAATATCAGCAGTTAGGATTCTGGATGAGGATTCTAATGGGTCTACTGCAGGATAAATTCCCAACTCAGCAATTTTACGCGACAGTACTGTAGTAGCATCTAAGTGGGCAAAGGTAGTAGCAGGTGCTGGATCCGTCAAGTCATCTGCGGGGACATATACCGCTTGTACTGAAGTAATGGATCCTTTTTTGGTAGAAGTAATTCTTTCTTGCATAGCTCCCATTTCAGTAGCCAATGTAGGCTGATAACCTACAGCAGAAGGCATACGCCCCAAAAGGGCCGAAACCTCTGAACCGGCTTGCGTAAATCGGAAAATATTATCGACAAAGAAAAGTACATCTTTCCCCTGTCCATCTCCGGCACCATCCCTAAAATATTCGGCGATGGTTAATCCTGATAGAGCTACACGAGCTCTTGCTCCAGGAGGCTCATTCATCTGGCCAAAAACAAATGTGGCTTTGGATTCGAGCATGGCTTTCTTATCCACTTTAGTTAAATCCCATCCACCTTCTTCCATAGAGTTTAAAAAGTCATCACCATATTTTATAATACCTGATTCTAACATCTCTCGCAAAAGGTCATTTCCTTCTCTAGTTCTCTCGCCTACTCCAGCAAATACCGAGAGCCCCCCATGACCTTTGGCAATGTTGTTGATCAATTCCTGAATCAAAACGGTTTTACCAACTCCAGCTCCTCCAAACAAACCAATTTTTCCTCCTTTAGCATATGGTTCAATAAGATCAATTACTTTGATACCAGTAAAAAGAACTTCAGTAGAAGTAGAAAGGTCTTCGAAGGCGGGTGCTTGACGGTGAATTGGCAGTCCATTTTCATTTTCTTTTGGTAGATTTCCCAATCCGTCAATGGCATCACCTATCACATTAAATAGTCTTCCATAGACCTCCTCGCCTGTGGGCATTTGGATTGGGCTTCCTGTGGCTTTGGCTTCAGCACCTCGGCTCAAACCGTCTGTAGAGTCCATAGATACCGTTCTTACAGTATTCTCTCCAATATGAGATTGAACTTCAAGTACCAACTTAGTACCGTCAGCTTTAGATATTTCAAGGGAATCATATATTTTTGGGAGGGAATTTCCCTTACCAGTAAAAGTTACATCTACAACGGGTCCTATTATTTGGGATACTAATCCTACTGAATCTGCCATTTAAATCAATTTGAATGCAAATATAGTATTTAGCTATAAATTAAAATCAAAAAAATTCCACAGAAATCTAACATTTTATCTTATTTCAATTATAAAAAAAATCCAAAAAAAAAGAGCAACATAAGTTGCTCTTTTTTGTTCATTAAATAATTCGACTAGAAGTCAAAAGTCGCCTTTAGAATAGCCCTTCTTTTTATAACAGGTAGCCCTGGATAAGCTCTATATTCAACATTAGCTAAATTGGTAACTTGTAAATCAAGTCCAATTTTGCTAGTTAAAGGAAATCCTAAGTTAAAATCAAGAAGATTTCTTTCAGGAGTATCTCCACCAAGACCTTGACCAAAGTTAGAAAAGAATGCATCATCATGTTGGAAAGCAAGTCCAGCTCTTATACCGCTTTGATTTGAAAACTTAACCCCCAATCTATATTTATTTAAAGGTGTATTTAAATAAGATGGGAAAGGAAGATCATCATCATTAGACTCTCCTGGAATCCATTCATTTTGACTGATATAAGAATAGTTCGCCCAAAAAGTTAAATTATCATTTGCAAAATACTCCACAGCAACATCAGTCCCCCAATGACTCCTTTTTGCATCAGGATAATTTCTGTAACCAGCCATACTGTGAGTTACACCATCATTTGGAGCCCTATTACTTTCAACAGCACCAATTACTTGTCGATTAATATTACCCTCGAAACCTTGACCTCCAAGTGCGAAACCACCACCAACTTGTTGACTAAGACTTGCCAAAGAACCTTGAGTAGCTAAATCCGCTGAAGGTAGTGAACCATCTCCTGCGAGTAAACCAGCAGCTGTCAGAGCAGGGCCTAATCCAAGCCCGGTTACCTGAGCTGCAGATAATCCAGTAAGAGGAAGGCCATTATCATTGTAGGCGCCTTGAATTGCTCCACCAACGACTGCTTGAATTGTGGGATCTGCAACTAGGTCAGCTCCAACTTGTGAAAGTGTCCCAGGAATATCTCCACCAACTAAAGCATATGTAGGCCCAAACTCAATGAACCCCTCTCTTTCAAATGTGTAAACATCAACAGCCAGTGATAGCTTATCGCCCAACAAACCTTTGTATCCTACCTCCCAACCATTGGTATATGCTATTTGTGCGGTAGCAACATTATCTAAAGTCGGCATTGCTTGTGATGGATTAAATAAATTATAAGGAGCCAATTGACCAATTACACCAGATGGTCCTTGATATGTGCTAAAAAAATTAGTTATAAACGGAACAAGAGCTCCTTGGCCAGCACTAGTTAAGCCGTCATATACCTGAGGTAGAACAAGGTCTCTTACAGCCGCATAAGGAATAGCAGCTGGTAAACCAGTTAAACTTCTTGGAATAGAAGTTCCCAGTCCAGTCAATTCTATTGGAGCATTGGGGTCAAAAATATGAGGTTCAATGTTACCGGCTAACCAAACATCGATTACGCCAGGCGCAAGAGTTGCAACTGGAAAGTCAATGAATGATTCTAAAGCAGATGGACCAGTAGTTGATCTACTGTAAGATACTCTGAAGGAATTTCTTTCATCAGCTTTGTAAACTAAAGCTACCCTTGGGGCAATTGCACCTTCATCAATTATATTCATTTTGTCCCTTCTTAGTGCATAGGTTAGTTTTAGTTTGTCACCTAAGCTTGAGGTCCCTTGAATATATCCCCCCATAATTCTATAATCAGAATCGTTTTCATTGTTTCCATAAAGTGTATACTCTGAGTCAGATGTAGTATTTCTGTAATCTAGTCCAACAATAAAATTTGTGTCAAGAAAAGGAATATCAAAATTGTATTGTAAAAGTGCCTCAGTTGCACCACGAGCTGAAACTACACGGTTCCCCGTGGAATATAAAAATGTTGGATTATCCTCGGCTCCACCATCATTGTAAGTGTAAGCAATCTGAGCAAAAAAGTTTCCTCTTGTTAGTCTTGCTTGGCCCCACATATCATTACCTTGAGTCAAACCAAAACCTTGATCATTGATAAAAATACCTGATCCGTTAGCAATTCCTCCGGAGATAATCCCAGATGTATCGCTATTTGGTCTAAACTCAAGATGTACATTCGCAGAAATATTTCTATACACTTGTTGTAATGGGTTACCATCACCGTCGGGATCAAGGTCTGATCTATTTAAAAGAACTTTACCGGGGAGCGTCGCATCTACAACATTATTAGTTATTGCCGGCTGTTTGATAGTAGTTTGGAATGAAGCAATTTGTTCAGCGTCCTCATTGGGATCTAATGTAAAATCATCTCCCTTTGAGTATTTTACATTTACTTTATAACCAAATGTTTTTGAATCATTTGAAAAAGCATGTCTTACCGCACCTCCCATTGAACTCATATTTCCTCCGTATAATTCTGCAGTTGTTCCTGGATAATCAATTGCCTTCTTTGTCAAAAAATGGACAACACCAGCTTCAACACCAGGGCCATACAAAGCAGAATTTGCTCCTCTTACTACCTCAATACGTTCTAAATCAAGGTTTGATAGTCCGGCCTGGTAGGTGAAAAATGATCTTGCAACTGGAGTTACAATATTTCTGTAATCTAACATTGGATAAACTCCTGTACCAAACAAACCGTTACCACCTCTCATTTCTATATTCATAGTATTAGCTGTTTGCTGTTGAACAGTTACTCCAGGGATATTGATAAGATGTCTCACTGGATCGATAGCTTCAGAGGAATTTTGAATATCTCGAGCTGTTATTAAAGAAATTGAAGCGGGAGCATCTTGAATTTTTTCTGCTCTTCTATTTGCAGAAATTACTACTTCTTCAAGTAAATCATTTCCTTCTATCATAGATACATTAATTTTTTGAGAACTATCAGTGATTTGAATTACCTGAGTTACAAAACCTAGATAACTTAATTCAATGGAAAAAGGTAGTTCTTGGGAAATATTAATTGTAAAATTCCCATCAAAATCTGCTGTAGTACCAAAATTCGATCCTTGAACAACAATATTTACACCTGGTAATGGGTTGTTTTGCTCATCCACTACCGAACCACTGATACTGGTCTGAGCAAAAATGTTATTTATTAAAAGCATTGCAAATAATAAACTTAAATTTTTAATAATTGTTTTTGTTTTCATTTAATTACTGTTAAAGTTAATGTGGTCAATAATATTTCGGATATAGATACCCGGTTCGGTTTTTAGGGTTAAATATACTACTTTTCAAATAAAACAGTATCAGGAGCTTCATGCCAACTCTTGTAGTCTTTAGAGTAC
>JAYPMF010000073.1:0-9200 GCA_038129785.1 Flavobacteriaceae bacterium | reverse complement strand
AGCCACAGCTTCTTGGAGGCGCACACTTTCGGGCAATTCTTGAGCAAAAGCTCTTGTAATGACTAGGGTTAAGAGGAGTATGAAATTGAGGGAAGTTTTCATGTGATAAATTCTTTTTTGTAATGATTTAATTTTTCTATACCCAAAGGGGTACATATGGCACGCAAATGATATTCTGAAAAATCAATCAATAATTGATCAATTTTGTACTGATCTGGAGGAAAAAGATTGATGTCTGTAACCCCTCGCATTCCATTGAAATATATTCTGGTAATAAAGTCAACATTAATTTCCTTTCTAAACAGACCGGTCTCGATTCCTTTTTGTATCCCTTTGGAAAAAGAACCGCTCAAGATGGAGAATTCTTTGGCACGAACCATTTCGTATAGGTTGGGATAAAACTTTTGCAGTTGGTATTGGGGAGAGGTCTGATCGTTTGAAAGGTGTTTTAAAGCTTCTTTCTTTAGCAAATAAAGCTCTATGATAGGGTCTTTTGCCTGTTTGGCAATGGTTTGTAGGCTTTCCATGATGCGGCTATGGTGGACCAGTGTTGTTTCTTTAATCAGGTCCTCCTTAGTAGCAAAATTAGCATAAATGGTTTTTTTAGAAATCCGCATTTGCTGTGCGATTTCATCCATGGTGATACTTTTAAAACCGTATTGTAAAAAAAGGGGAATGGCGTGTTCGACAATTTCCTTTTTCATGTTCTTTTTTTTGACAAAGATACACATTGGAAACTATTACACAAAAAAAGTTTCTAAAGTTTATATATTTTTTATCTTACTTTAAATTTTGGCGGTGTATTTTTAACAAAATCAATTTTTATGAATCTTTCCAAGGCCAATAAACAAGCATTTGAGTCTGCACTTAAAGATTTCTATAAAGATCAATCTCCCCAAAACCTTTACCTACCCATTCAATATCTTTTGGATTTGGGAGGAAAGAGGATACGTCCTTTTTTGACTTTGATGGCAGGCGAAGCTTATGGCGTTTCAGCAAAAGACTCAATGGGTGCGGCAATGGCAGTGGAGGTGTTCCACAATTTTACTTTGATGCATGACGATATCATGGACAAGGCGAGATTGCGAAGGGGCAAGCCCACAGTTCACGAAAAATGGGATGTGAATACCGCCATCTTATCCGGTGATGCCATGTTGATCAAAGCCTATCAGTCTTTAGAAAGTTATCCTACCGATGTATTTCAAAAGCTCACACGTTTATTGAGCAAAACCGCCATTGAGGTGTGTGAAGGTCAGCAATACGATATGGATTTTGAAACCCGACCAAACTCCTCTGAGGAAGAATACATCGAAATGATCCGACTGAAAACAGCAGTTTTGGTTGGGTGTGCGCTCCAAATGGGTGCCATCATTAGTAGAGCGAACGAGGAGGATCAACAGGCAATTTATGATTTTGGCATCCAACTGGGATTGGCTTTTCAATTACAAGACGACTATTTAGATACTTTTGGGGATCAAGATACCTTTGGAAAAAAAATAGGGGGGGACATTTTAGAGTGTAAAAAAACCATTCTTTATCATTTGGCCCTCAAAACGACAAATGAATCCCAGAGCGAAACATTGCAAAACCTTTTGGGGGGAAATATCCAAATGGATGAGGAAGAAAAAATCCGTAAGGTTAAGGCTTTATTTGAGGCAACAGGAGCTCATTCTGCTACCAGGGATTTGATTCAACATCACTTTCATTTGGCGGAAATCGAATTGGAGAAACTCACTATCAGCGAGGATCAAAAAAATCGCTTTAGGGACCTCAAAGATTGGTTGATGCAACGCAGTTACTAGAATATTCTTTTCCAAAGGGCATTCACAAATTGCCATACGTCAAAGGATCGCATGATTTGAAACTCCTGCAAAAATGAGCTTTTTTCGTCCAAGAAATTAAAAATTACTTCGGGGGAATTTTTTTCAAACATTCTTTTAAATAGCTTAGCCCCATTTTCATTATTTCTGGCCAGTACATCTATAAACAGCAAGTCGTAATACCAAAATCGATTTCTTCTACTAAATCTAGATAGGGGTTGTCCTTTTTTGAGGAAATCAATCAATTCTTTGGTCTTTTCGTTAATACGTTGGAAGGTATATCCAGTGCTCGGTTTGGTCCAACCTCCAGCAGTCCCAATATGTAAAATTTTTGCGCTGTTTTCTGAATCAAAACGATAACAAGTCATTGGGATTTTACCCTCCTCTTCTTCGATCACCTCATAGCCTCCAGTTGGCAATTGTTTTAGAAAAGCACCTATAGCATCCAAATACTCTTTTCTTTCCAAAACGTTTTTAGAAAAAAGGGTATACTCAATAAGGGCTGTATTAGCGTTCAAGGGTAATACATATATGAAACGCGTATTTCCTTTTTGGGGAACGTTAAAATTCATAAAATCAATTTTATTAGGTTCAAAACATGGCTTTTTGGCTTGAACCACTTGTCCCACAAAATGTTGTAGCAAAACAGGGTATTTTTTTTGTTGGGCTAATCTTTTGGGATCGTAAATACTGGAAAAAATTTTATCTCCATGAAAGGTTTGAACCTCGGTGGTTACATGATCTTCATCAATCCTAATTACTTTTTCTCTGATCCGGGTAAGTTGATCGAATTCCGACAGTTTGTTTTTCATTGATCTGTAAAAATCAAGACTTCGTATCATTTTGTATTGAAAAGGTTCCATGGAAAAGTCCAGATCAAAGCCATCGGCGTTGAAATAGGCTCGATTCCAATTTTTGTGAACCATTTCCTCCAAATCTCCCTCACCCGACTCCCAAAAGCACCAAGTGCGGTCATTGATATTTTTGGCATCTTTTTCAATCAACAGTATGGATTGGTCTTTAAAATAGGCATCTTTACATAACCTGTATGCAAGAAGCAAACCCGATGCTCCACCTCCGCAAATAATATAATCGTAATGATTTTTACTCATCATACTTCAAAATTAGTCAATCCCTGGAACAGTCATTAGAATTAGTTACTTTTATATATATTTGTCGGCGATTTAACCAGCTTATATGGGTGATGTCATTGAGTTTTTTTCTAAAATAAGTCCCGTCGAGGGTGCATTTTATGCAACTGTTTTTACTTGGTTATTGACTGCATTTGGAGCCTCATTTGTTTTTTTATTCAAAACTATGCACCGTGGATTTTTAGATGGAATGCTTGGTTTTACTGGAGGAATAATGGTGGCTGCAAGTTTTTGGAGCCTATTAGCTCCTGGCATTGAAATGTCGCCTGGCGAGGGTTTTGTCAAGGTCATTCCCGCTGCCTTTGGATTTGGTTTGGGTGCTCTTTTCATTTTTGGTTTGGACAAAATTTTACCTCATATTCACATCAATTTCAAAGACTCTGAAGGAATCAAGACCCCGTGGCATAAAACAACGCTATTGGTCTTGGCCATTACCATGCACAATATTCCCGAGGGCTTGGCAGTAGGTGTACTTTTTGGAGGTGTGGCTGCTGGAATACCTGAGGCCTCAATAGGAGGAGCAGTAGCATTGGCCATTGGAATTGGGATTCAAAACTTTCCAGAGGGAATTGCTGTTTCTATGCCATTGCGAAGGCAGGGGGTTAGCAAATTCAAAAGCTTTTGGTATGGTCAGTTATCTGCCATTGTAGAACCCATATCTGCAGTATTGGGAGCCATAGCGGTAACTTTTTTCACTCCAATTTTACCCTATGCATTGGCTTTTGCCGCAGGAGCCATGATCTTTGTAGTCGTGGAGGAGGTCATTCCAGAGACCCAGCTTGACAAGTATACTGATGTGGCTACACTAGGATTCATTGGTGGTTTTATTGTAATGATGGTCTTGGATGTGGCCTTAGGCTGACTGCCCTTTATTGAAATTTTTCCAGCCTTGTGCTTCTAACGAAATGGATTGTCCCAATCCCGTAATCATATTGCAAACTTCTTTTTTATCATTAAAATGACCAATGGGTGTCAATAAAGGATGTCCTTTAATCTTATCATAATCATCTGTTTTGATGGCCATCAATAATTCATAATCCTCTCCACCGTTCAGAAGGGCTGTGCTAGTGTTGATTTTGAATTCCTCTGCGGTGCCTGAAGTCTGTGGATCAGAAGGAAGTTTTTCCTCGTAAACATCACATCCTACTCCGGATGACTTGCAGAGATGAAAAATTTCTGAAGAAAGTCCATCACTAAGATCTATCATGGCATTGGGTATAATACCCACTTCCTCCAAAAGTTCTATGATGTCCTTTCTTGCTTCTGGTTTCAATTGCCTTTCTATACAATATGAGTAAAGCGCCAAATCCGGTTGGTTGTTAGGATTCACCTTAAAAACATCTTTTTCGCGTTCCAGAACTTGCAAGCCCATGTAGGCACCACCCAAATCACCACTCACCAATAAGAGGTCGTTCGGTTTTGCTCCCGAACGATAAGATATTTTTTCCTTTTCGGCTTGTCCCATTACTGTAACCGAAATTATTAGTCCAGTGGTACTGCTTGATGTATCTCCCCATACCATATCTAACTTTTAATTTTTACAAGCCAAGTCTATACCTTTATACAACTCCTCCAAAGCCTCCAGAGTAAAACGATTGGACACTGCAATAGACACAGTTATTTGGGTAGGATGAGCATTCATTGCATATACATCTGAAAGATTAACCACCACAGACTTATAGCCCAAATGTTTTAATGGCATGTAAGACAAATCAAAATGAATACCCTCTATTAAAAGATCAGTACTTACCAACGTTTGCCCTTCTGTAAAGTTTATCACCGCAGCATCGTCTCCGATACCTTTGTGGGTTGTGGAATGAACCACAGAAAAATTTTTAGTCAAATGATCAATCAAGCCAAATTCTCCTATTTCGTGGAGGGAGGTGGTATTTTTATTTTCAAACATCTGTTAAAATTAGTATGTTTTTAGACAAACTCTTAATTTCTTCTTTAATTTGGATATTCAAATTTTAATCTTACCCAAATAACCAGATGAAACTTGGATTTACATTTACACTATTACTATCATTTTTCATGTTAAGTTCTTGCCATAAAGAACGATTAATGGACAATAATGATAAAACGGTCGATTTGAATGAAAATAATAATGGAAACCATGATTTAATAAATAACCAAGGAGTTGGAGCCCCGTGTGAGAATGGATATGCAGGTAAATATCCTTGTAAAGGTCTCGATCTATTAGCACATATCAACCTTTCGACATTTGAAAGTTATTCGGGTAACGATTCTTGGGGTTGGACTGATCCCGATACTCAAAAAGAATATGTACTTATGGGTTTAGATGATGGTACTGCATTTGTAGACATAAGTGAGGCTATGGATCCCATTTTGATAGGGAAATTGCCCACCACAACAGAGACAAGTGATTGGAGAGATATCAAGGTATATAAAAATCATGCCTACATCGTGAGTGAGGCAACGGACCACGGCATCCAAGTTTTTGACCTCACCCGGTTAAGGGGGGCAAAACCTAAACAAAATTTTACCCCAGACAGGATATTACAAACTGTTCCTACTGCACATAATATGGTTATCAACTCAGAAAGTGGTTACGGATATGTTGTTGGAACCAATAGAAACGATGAATATTCTGGAGGGGTACATTTTTTAGATCTTAATGAACCCAATAGTATTCGATTTGTCGGCGGATACGGTGAAGCAGGATATAGCCACGACGCCCAAGTGGTCAAATACAATGGACCTGACCAGAACTACACGGGTAAGGAAATTTTCTTGGGATCCAATGAAACCAAATTGGTCATTGTTGATGTTTCAGATAAAGATAACCCAAAGAAAATTGCTGAACAAAGCTACCCAAACGTTTTCTATACCCATCAAGGTTGGTTTACTGAAGATCAAAAGTACTTCATCCTGGGCGATGAATTGGACGAGTCAAGAATCGGTGGTAAAACCAGAACATTGGTTTTTGATCTCACTGATCTGGACAAGCCTCAACTTTTTCATACTTATTTTGGCCCAACTGATGCCATAGATCACAACGGATATGTAAAAGGAGATGAATTTTATCTGGCCAATTACACTGCTGGCATTAGGCTAATATCTATAAATGACCTTAAAAATAAAAACATGAATGAAATAGGTTTCTTTGATACTTTTCCCGAGCACAATTCCAACACTTTTAATGGCGTTTGGAATGTATATCCTTTTTTTGATAGTGGTGTGATCGCAATCAGTGACTTCGATAGGGGGCTATTCCTCGTCAAAAAATCAAAGTAAAAGTGTACAAAAAGCTCTTATCTGTTTTTACAATATTACTTTTTTGGTCATGTTTACCCGATCGTGTTTTCAATACTACTCCGTCTATTCTATTTTATGGAATCCTGACAGAGGTTAGACTTTTGGGGGGAAGTGATGAAGAAGTGGCAAGGGAAATGATAGAACTTCGAGAAGGAGGATTTGCTATGGTGGGGAGTACCAATAGTATCGATGGGGATTTCATTGACCGCTCTTCCAATGATTGGGATTTATTCTTAATTAAAATGGATCAGCAAGGGGAGGTGACTTGGAAAAAAACATACGGAGGTAGCGCTGATGATTTTGGCTTTTCTTTGCTAGAAACCCCGGAAGGAGGATTTGTTCTAATGGGTTACAGCAACAGTCAGGATGGGGATGTTCCCCCTACTATGGGATACCACGATAATTGGATCATTAAAGTAGATGCGTCAGGAAGGGTAATATGGAAAAAATCCATGGGATATTCTGGTCACGACCACGCTTATAATGTAATTCTAACTTCAGACGGAGGGTATTTTTTGAATGGGTTTTTGGATGTAACCGCTTCCAATGGAAAGGGAAATTCCGGTAAATCTTCCCAAGCCAACCGTCACGGAGTGGGGGAATTTTGGTGTCATAAAATTGATGCTGATGGAAATATACAATGGCAAAGATATTTTGGAGGTACCAATAATGATCGGTCCTATGATGCGATTCAAACTCGGCAAGGTAATTTTTTGGTAGTTGGTACTTCAGAAAGTGAAGATGTAGATGTAAAAAATCCAAAGGGGGGTTATGATGTTTGGGTGATTATGGTCTCTCCCTCAGGAGACTTAATTTGGGAGAACTCGTATGGAGGGAGTTTGGTTGACGAGGCATCAAAAGTAATAGAAGACTCTTATGGAAATTTTAGAATCATTGGCAATACTCATAGCAAAGACATGGATGTAACCAACGCCAGAGGCTCATCGGACGTATGGCAAATCACGATTGATAAATCTGGAAAATTGATTAATAGTTACAATTTTGGGGGAAGCGACTTTGACCGAGGTACCGCTATCAGTGAAGGCCGATGGGGCGAATTATTCATAACAGGTTATTCCCGAAGTATTAATGGGGATATGATCAGTAATCAGGGAGAAAACGATATTTTTTTGATTTATTCGCCCGACCCTCGTAGCAATTTTAAAACCATTAGTGTGGGAGGAGAGGGACAAGACTTTGCTTATGATATTTTAACACAAAGTGACGGCGGGGTAACTGTTGTTGGCGAATCCTTCAGTAAAAAAAATAAGCACTTCCAAAATAATAAGGGAAAAAGTGATATTCTTGTGGTCAGATGGCACTAAGTATAATCGATTGTTTAATAGTCAGAATTGATGGCAGAAGCCTCTTCTTTGTAGGAAATACGCTATATTTGTATTTATTAAATTAAAGAACAATTCAAGTATGATTAAGGTCTCAACCAACGCACAAAAAAAAGTGTCGCAATTGATGTGTGAGGAGGGATTCAACCCTGACCAAGATTTCGTCCGAGTAGGGGTAAAAAGTGGGGGTTGCTCTGGTTTATCATATGATTTAAGTTTTGACCGATCTCAAACCGGCGAGGATCGGTTATTTGAAGACAATAAGATAAAGATTTTGGTCGATAAAAAAAGCTTATTATACCTTTTGGGAACCACACTAGATTACTCTGGAGGATTGAATGGTAAAGGCTTTGTTTTTAACAACCCGAATGCGGAGCGAACTTGCGGATGTGGGGAAAGTTTTTCATTGTAACCAACCAAAATATGGCCTATACTGAAGAGGAATTAAAAAAAGAATTGGAAACCAAAGAATACGAATACGGTTTTTATACCGATATTGATTCTGAGACTTTTCCTGTTGGCTTAAATGAAGAAGTTGTACTTCGAATCTCTCAAAAAAAGAAGGAGCCTGAATGGATGACACAATGGCGGTTGAAAGCCTTTCAAGCTTGGAAAGAGATGGATGAACCCGATTGGGCCAATGTACAATATTCCAAACCGGATTATCAGGCTATCTCTTATTATTCTGCCCCTAAGAAAAAAGACCAATATAAAAGCTTAGATGAGGTGGATCCCGAATTACTCAAAACTTTTGATAAACTCGGTATTTCAATTGATGAGCAAAAGAAACTAACTGGAGTAGCCGTGGACATTGTTATGGACTCTGTATCAGTAGCTACAACGTTTAAGGATACTTTAGCCAAAAAAGGTATTATTTTCTGCTCCATTTCAGAAGCCATTCAAGAATATCCCGATTTGGTAAAAAAATACATTGGCACTGTAGTTCCCATTCAGGACAATTATTTTTCGGCTCTCAATTCTGCGGTATTTTCTGACGGTTCTTTCTGTTATATCCCCAAGGGAGTGCGCTGTCCTATGGAACTTTCTACGTATTTCAGGATCAATCAAGCGGGAACAGGTCAGTTTGAACGAACCCTTGTCATTGCTGACCAATACAGTTATGTTAGCTATTTGGAAGGTTGCACAGCTCCCTCACGAGACGAAAACCAGTTGCATGCTGCAGTAGTTGAACTTGTCGCTTTGGACGATGCCGAAATCAAATACTCAACCGTTCAAAACTGGTTTCCCGGAGACAAAAATGGTAAAGGAGGCGTATACAACTTCGTGACAAAAAGGGGAATTTGCCATAAAAATTCCAAAATATCATGGACTCAAGTAGAAACGGGTTCTGCAGTTACTTGGAAATACCCCTCTTGTATCCTTAAAGGTGATAATTCTATAGGGGAATTTTATTCCATTGCATTGACCAATAATTATCAGCAAGCTGATACTGGAACCAAGATGATTCATTTGGGTAAAAACACTAAAAGTACTATTATTTCCAAGGGGATTTCTGCGGGCAAGTCACAAAATAGTTACCGTGGTCTGGTACAAGTACTACCCAGAGCCACAAACGCTAGAAACTTTTCTCAATGTGATTCTTTACT
>JAYPMF010000072.1:0-9239 GCA_038129785.1 Flavobacteriaceae bacterium | reverse complement strand
ATCAAAATAAGGTATCCAACTGAAAGATTGAGTAGCATTTACCATTTGGGAGGGGTGCCGGCCTTGGATGATGGTAAAGTCTTTTTCAGTTAAGGGAATTAAGGCCATCGTTCCCTCTTTTCCTTCTAGTAAAACATAATCCTCGAGAATTTTTAAATCTACTCCAGGGTGAAAGCGCACTTGAATCGCTGCATTATCATTCGTATGTATTTCATCTAAAACAAGGGTAATTTCAGGCTTTTCAAGAAGAACATTTCTTCTCCATTTTTTTAGTTTTTTTTTGGGGTAGGCATTGGTGGGATCCATCAATACATAGTCTCTTTGAGGAGTCGTTCTAAAATTAAGTACTGTTCCTCCAATACTGTAGTCATAGGGTTTTTTGTAGTATTTACCTGAAATTTGTGTTTCGCCGTCAACCAATATTGTATTATGTCCTTCACTATTTGCCTCGGGATAATCAAAGCGGTCTTGATCAAAATATTTTTCGTCATATCCACTTTTTCCCAAATCTCTGATATAATATTCCTTGTTCCAGTAAACTACAAAATGACCTATATCTAGATGGCCATGGTGAGGATCATCATTTTTTCCTGCTTTACCCGCCACTACAACCTTGTCGGTACTAGAAAAATCAGTTCGCATTACCCACCAATCAATGGTTTTGAAATGAATAGAAGGCTGACTAGGCGGTAGTGCAGTAAATTTGGGTCGGGGCCAAATGATATCAAAAATATCATTTGCCTCCTTGTTAATGAATTTGCGATACCAAGCCGCATCAGAATTTTGGGTTTCTCTAGCCAACTTATTGATCAAATGGGTACTTCCCACCCATCCATTACCACCTGAATCCTCGAAATTAAGAGATTTGTCACCTGGTAGAGAAATATATAAAGGAAAGGTTACCGGGTTGTTTGACAGTCGCTTATTATTAAAAAGGTTAAATTTATTATTGGTCAGACGCTTTAAGGCATCTGCAAAAAATGAGGATGTATGAACTCCATAATTCCAATAAGACCCTCCTTCCTGCCAGCCACCATTAAGACCCAATTCATTCAACATACTATTGATCCTGTTGTAGGATTCCGCGACTACATCGGTAAGTTGAGGATGTTCTTTCAAAAGGGTCAAACCAGCTAGCCCAACACCTGAATTACAAACTCCACACCAATTACAACGATAAGCGGTTGCCCACCAATGAAATTCATAATCTCCTCTAACTCGTGTGATTACTTTCTCCAACAGTGCTCCCCTGATTCGGTCTCTTTGTGCTTGAGTCAATGCTGGATACAACCAATCATATACGGCAGCCATCATTCGACCTGAATCTCCATTAAAATGGTCAAAATTAAAATTAACCTGATCATCTGGAACATTCCAGGGCATGATACGGGAATAAATGATGGGAAATTCATGAGCACGCTGGGTCCAAGTTGTCAAATCACAAAAGGCATCTGCAAATTCAAATGCTTTATGGGCATAGTTCTCATCACCGGTCATTTGATAAAGAAAAGCAAGGTAAAAAGCATTGTTCCTATTATTATTGTAATAATCTGAATATTTCCTACTTCTATCCTCCTCAGACCAATCTGCCCTGGTATTCTTGCCCTGAATTGGTATGTTTTTATCTACTGGCATGGCCATCCAAACTTTTGCTCTAGCTTTAAGCTTTCTAAAAATATCATTGCTTTCCTGATCGGTTTTTATTCTGTCCAGGAGTTCCTTTTTCTCGGTATTATTAAAATAAAGGTATGGATGTTCCAACTTAGATATTTCAATAGCCTTGTCTATATCAGATTTTTTCAGCTGAGCACTGCACTCTTTCCCGTTAACAAGATATAGAGCCAAAAAAAGCAGGTAAGAAAATATTTTAGTGCTGTAATACATTTTTAAAAATTATTCATAACCTATAGTAGATTAATATCCTTCTCTCCAATTTTTTTGACCTTTAAGTCTAATTTTGATATCTAATTTACCGCCGGTAACTTCAGATATTGGGATTTTTAGTTCAATCCTTTTCAAATTCTCTATTCGCCTGTCTAAGGCCAAAGGTGGGGGATCCAATGATACAATATTCATCTTAATTTCGGAATGACTTAAATTTTCTACATAAAGCTTTTTTAGCGGTGTATTCGAGGAATATTCAGGTTTACTGATGGTTGCACCCTCAGGCGTTATTTCGACTGACATTGTAGTTATCAGTTGCCATGTAATGATTTCAGTTTCCTCAGAAATTTCAATTTCATCTTCGATCATCAGTGATACCTCGCTATCTTTAGTAAATGTTCTTTGGGCACTTTTTAACTGCCCATTAAAGGTAGGCGATAGGTCAAAAGTTACCTGAGGTGAATCCCCATCATTAAAATCGGTTATGGTAGCTTTTCCATCAACTACATGCAACTGATCGTTTACTGTAAGGGTGCTGTGTCCAAAATTTCCTTTATTAAGTAGTGTCCAACGCTGACTATCCTGTGATCTGTTCCATAGGTCAAATCCCTCTTTTTCTAGATCGTTGTAATTTTGGTTTCCAGGGTCAATCACCCATCGAACACCGTTGAGTTCAAAAATGAAGGAGCCAGCATCCATATTACCATGATTTACTGTTCCACTTCCTCCTTTTCCCCCAAAATAAAAGGAATACGGATCTGAAGAACCACCTGTAAAAATAGCAACTGGGTTTGAGCCCCCCCCTTTCCATGCTTTGGGCAATTTGGACTCCATTGTTTTTTCATATTGAGCCAACCATACCAAACCAGCTCCGTTCAATCGTCTGAGCTTACCTATTTTACTGGGTGATCTTAATAATCTATTTCTTTCAAAAAAAAGTTCATCTCCTGATTTTGAGGCAAACCAAGCTAAAGTAATATCTCCATTTTGACTTCTTTTATCCCCACAATCTGCAAAGTTGTAGTACCATTCCGATGGAGCGTTCATCAACACCCGAAAAATCGCACTTTCTTTAAAAGCGGGGTAATCCCCCAAACCGAAATCAGTCCCAAAAGCACTTTCTAACATGGCATTGGTTACTACTGAAAATACTGTGCCATACCCCCAATAGGTTGAACCTTCAGGATACACACCATCTGGTCCATATTCATCCAAGGCATGAGGCAATCCGTCAATTGATCTTTTGATTGTTGTAGCGGCCAATTCGGGATCAAGTTCGGCAATGGCAATGGAGGCAGCGATCATTCCTCCATTACATACCTGGTTCCAATTGTTATTTGAGTTGATCCACCAAGTATTAGAGCGAATGCTATTATCATAACTGGGTTTGATACCCTTTTCAATCAGAGCATTCATAGCTAAATCAATGGTGGATTGAGGCAATGCGCCTGCTGTCCAATCTAATGCAAATGCTACAGCCATTGACATTTCACCAACATCCAAATAATGAGAGGGGTTCCAGTCTGAAAATTTGCAAACTGCTTTTACTTCTTGGTCGATTCGCTCCAATATTTTTGAATCTCTATCGATGTGATAGACCATACCTAGCATATTAATTCTATATAACATTTCTCTTGAGACAGAAAGTAAACGTTTTCCAATTTTAATGCGCTCTAGTAGTGGCTTTTGTAAGACCTCATCAGCATTAGTTTTGATGGCTTGATAGATATTTTTAACTATTGGATCAGTTTCTAATTTTTTTCTAAGAATCTTGTCAATGTCTGAGTTTAAAACCAATCTTGGGAAATCCTTACGTAAATTATTTTTAAGATAATCAGGAGTAAATGGATTTGACAATTCAGTGGATGTATTTTCATTTTTTCCTAATTGATCATACTTACACGAGAAGATAAATATTGAAAAAAGAAAAATTAATATTTTTTTTGAAGTTCTCATGATATTACAACATTATTCGAAAAATTGTTATTGAGGATATTAAGTTTAATCTTAATGTGTTATAGATTTTTAACTCTTTAAAATAATAATTTACTATTAAAAAAAACATAAAGTGCTATAAATGAGTGTTTTAAGAAAAACAAAGCCATCATTGAGATGGCTTTGTTAATTTAGAAATCAGAGCAATATTATTACCAACCTGGGTTTTGTTCTAAGTTCGGATTTTGTGAGAGAACATCTAATGGAAGTGGCCAATAGTAATGCTTACTCTCATCAAATGAAGGATTTTCAAAATCAGTTCCCTTATAAACTTCAAGGTATTCAACTCCGTCAACAACTCCAGTTTTAACGGTAGTTTTACCATCAGGATCAACAATAGCTTTTGTAGCAGCATCCCAACGCATACCGTAATCTTTATTCTCAAGTTTTTTACCTTGTTTCCACCTTCTTAGATCGTCATATCTAAATCCTTCAAGGAATAACTCAACTCTCCTTTCTCTCCTGATTTCAACCAGAGCAGCAGATATTCCATCCGCAGCGTAACGTGGATCCATTGGAGGATCGCTTACTAGATGAACCATTCCATCTCGATCTCTTAGTTTATTTATACTGATGTCTAAATCGGCTTGAGAAATTGTTCCTCCACCTAATTCAGCTTTTGCTTCAGCATAGTTAAGAAGTGCTTCGGCATATCTTAAGCTTATCCCAGGTGTAATTGATGAGTTATAAGAAGCATGAGCGGAACCAACATTATAAACCTTAATGATATGATAACCAGTGTAGGTTTTTAGTCCACCTGGCATACCCTGGATTCTTGGATATGTATTAGCACCAAAATCGTGATTCCCATATCTGTAAATCGGCTGATCATCAGGGTGTAAGATGGTTTGTCTCAACCTTGGATCTCTATTAGCAAATATATCAGCATAATTTACATCTCCCTGGTAAAGTGGGGAGAGTGATATTGGAAGACCATCAGAACAAAGATAATCCTCAACCATGTTCTTGGTGGCACCACCGTTGTAACCTCTGTTATAGGATTGGACATGATTAGTTCTTGTCCCTCTCTCATACCTCTGGAAGAATATTACTTCTGAATTACCATCCAAAGCCTCCTGGCTATGCAATTCATTGTACGTTCGACCAGGAGCTCCTTTATGTAGACTGTGCTTACCACTATCGATAAGCGCTTTTGCAGCATCAGCAGCAGCTTGAAGCCATTTTGTCTCATCACCAAGGTTATGGTATTTTCTCCATGTTCCCTCTAACAAACATATTCTAGATTGAATAAGAAGAGCTGCAGATAAACCTAATTTATTTTGGTTACCATGATCTCTTATGTTAGCAACTGCAAAGTTGAGATCATCAAATACATTGTTCATTACAACATCTCTAGAATCTCGAGCTCCATAAAGGATGTCCTCATTTTCAAGGGTAACTTCACTATCAACCCACTGCACCGATCCAAAATTTTTGATCTTGTCAGCATAGAACATGGCTCTAAAAAGTCTGGCCTCTGCCTTGTAATGGTTTTTAACAGCATCAGATACATCAGCATTGTCATAATTAGCAAGACCTATATTGACGGCTCTAATTAATTCAAAACCTTTGTATCCATACCAACCAGCGGGTGCATTTGCATTTTTACTAGATGGAGCATTAAATACCCCTGATCTAATACGCTGATATGTACTATGTCTTCCGTGTCTAGGAGCAGTATTGTCAGACATACCATCAAGGTGTAGATATGAAATTCTATGACTATCAAATCCATCGTCATGCCCCATCAAAATAGGGTAGGTCTTGTCATCTTTTGTCAAATTATAGAATGTATGGTTAAAAACCATTAGGTCATTCTCTGTATTCCAGAAAGACGAATCACTAATCTGATCCAGTGGTTGTCTCTCTAAAAAGTCATCATTGAGTTCACAACCATATATTATGAAAAGAACTGCAAATATTTTGAATACTTTTTTTGTTAAATTTTTCATTTTTAAAAATTATTAAAATTATAATCCAATTTTCAATCCAAACGCATGCGTTCTGTTCTTGTAGTATTCCTGAGTTAGAGTTGGTCTAACCTCTGGATCTAGAGGAGCTCTCATATTGGTAGCTTCCCATAAATTCTGACCTGAGTAATACAAGTTGAGGGATTGAAGACCAATTTGATCAACAATTTCAGATGGTACTCTATAGTTTAAAGTCAACTGCTTTAATCTAATATATGAAGCATCCTGAAGATAACGATCATTCACGTGGTAATTCTTTTTGTCATTATAACCAATGTGTGGTGCTGGGAAATAAGCATCAGGATTTTCTGGAGTCCAAGAATCTGTAATATAATACCACTCAGCATTCCCTGCATTCCATGGCCAGAAGGCATTCCAGTTACCCGTAGGTGGGAAATAATCCCCCTTCAAAATTCCCTGGAAGAATGTATTTAGGGTCCAGTTCTTGTATCTAAGATCAAGATTTAAACCAAATCTGTAACGCATAGAATTATTTCCTATGATAGCTCTATCGCCAGGATTATCTAAAGTTTGATTTCCAGGGTCAACTTTTCCATCACCGGTAATATCAAGGAAATTTACATCTCCTGCTCCCCAGTTATTTCCTAAGTCAGATAAATCATTTGCTGTAGCTTCAGCATCAGTTTGAAATAATCCACCTGTTCTGTAACCCCAAATTTCTCCAATTTGTTGACCAACATAATACTCATTGAGTGATCCAGTAGGGTTATCATACTTTGTAATTTCAGCCTGGCTATCAGAAAGTGCAAGTGTTACACCATAATACCAATCTTGGTCAAGTTGGTTTTTCCATGTGGCGGAAAGCTCCCACCCTGTAGTTTTAAGATCAGCTGCATTGGTTTTTGGAGCTGAGGTTCCCAATATATCGGGTTGCTCAACCATCATTAACATGTCTTTTGTTTCCCGACTGAAAACATCAAAACTTACATCCAATCTATTATCTAATGCAGTAAAATCAATACCAAAGTTGGTAGAGGCAACTGTCTCCCATGTTAAATCAGAACTTACTAATCCAGCAGGAGAAACATAAGGTGCTCTGGAACCAGATCCAATCAAATAATTTGAAGTTCCTGATCCCATAGTCGGAATGTAAGGATACCAATCGTCACCAAGTAACTGATTACCCAATTCACCATACGAACCTCTTATTTTTAAGTTATTAAGCCATGATAATCCCATATCTGCAATAAATGGCTCTTCAGAGATTTTCCATCCTGCTGAAAAAGATGGAAAGAAGTCAAATCTATCATCTGTTGGGAACCTAGAACTGGCATCATAACGTCCATTTAATTCTATTAAATACTTATCGTTAAATATATAATTTAACCTATAAAAAACACCTCGTAGAGAAACATGTGAAGCTCCACTGTATGCCTCTTGAGCTCCTACAGTTGCATTGATATTTGTAATCGCGGGTGTAATTAAACTATATGCTTTTCCTCTCAAGTGATGTCTTTGACCAAGTTCCTGGTTAAATCCAACAATTGCGTTTATGTAATGAGGAGAATCCTCAGGTTCAAATGTATAATCTGCATATGCATTAAAAACATAATAAAATCTTTTTTCATATCTACTTTGCAAATAATCCGTTGCTGAAAATCCTTCAACATATTGGATATTCGACAGGTCGACACTACTTCCTCCATTGATGGCTGAAATTTTTGTTCTCTGGTCCTCTGTGTAGATATATGTATAGTTGGGAGAAAATTCAGCCCTTACTTTAAGGTTATCCATTGGTTTTAAAGTAATACCTTGGGTTAAAAGAACATCCACTTCACTCATTAAATCTCTACCACCTTGCTCGTAATAAGGAATTGGATTCACTTGAGAAAATGGCTGACCAATATGCTGCTCATACTGAGCTCTATCACCTGGGGTTAAATAGTATGGTAAATCTGGAAAATGAGTTGCTCTACCACCCATTCTAATAAATGAATTAATATTAACATCCCAGTTATAGAAGTGGGGTTCATCATTTTCAGAAATTGTAACAAGAGCTTTTGTATCCATTTCTAGCCAATCTGTAATCTGATAACTTACCTTTGCTAGTACATTGTAACGATCAAAATCAATATTGTGATCATCATCATTTAACCAACCTTTTTTCTCTAGCATACCTAAAGAGACGTAATAGTTAGATTTTTCAGTAGCACCTGATACACTCAAATTATGTCTTTGCTGTGGAGTCCAGTCTTTCAGATACATTTCCATAAAGTCATTGTATCCAACATATCTTAAAACTGTTCCATCTCTATACCAAGCATTTTCAGGAGTTGGATTTTGACTGTAAATCTGAGCCGCAGCCATATAATCATCATCATAAGAGGGCGCACCATTAGTTCTGATATTTGCAATGTTTCTAGCCTTAGCATACTCGTAAGGATCGTCGATTGGATCCATCCTCATGATAGGTTTACCCCAAGCAAATTCAGTACTAAAATTAACTGTTGCTTTACCAGTTTTTCCTTTTTTAGTAGTAATAAGAATAACACCAAAGGCTGCACGAGCACCATAGATAGCAGCAGAAGAGGCATCTTTTAATACACTAATGCTTTCAATATCATTTGGATTAAGACTTGCTATATCCATAGGCACGTTATCTACTAAGATAAGGGGTGTACCTCCGTTAATGGACTCAAATCCTCTAATATTGAATTCAGGAGCCGTAGTTGGGTCACCGTTTCTGATGTCAATATTTAAGTTTGGAATAACACCTTGCAATCCCTCACCTACATTAACAATAGGTCTGTCGTCAAGAACCTCACCAGTTACAGCAGCTACAGCACCAGTTAAATTCACCTTCTTTTGTGTACCATAACCAGTAACTACCACCTCCTCCAGCTCGTTATCAGCTTCAAGCATGGTAGTAATTTGCGATTGGTCAGCAGTGATGGTAATGAACTGAGTTTTAAAACCTACATAAGAAAGTTCTAAAACATCTCCTTCATTAGCTTGAATAGTAAAGTTACCATCAAAGTCTGTTGTAACTCCATTATCAGTTCCCTGAACAATGATCGTTGCTCCAGGAAGTGGACCATCGGGATCAGACACCGTTCCATTAACGGTTTGCTGTCCCATTAAATGAGACCCGACAAAAACGAAAACCAAAAGAAGACTTTTTTTAAAAAGCCTATGATTGGGAATTTTGTCAAGTAAATTTTTTAAATGAATCATAAAAAAATTAGTTAAGAAATTAGTTAAATTGTTGTTTAAATCAAGTAAATAAATTCATATTTAAATTCGAAAATATTTGCTTTATTAATGTTTAGTTTTAGTACGCAAAAATTTACGTGTGCGCACACACTAAATGCAAGTTATGAATAATGTTAAAAAAAAATAAATTTTTTAACCTTTTTTTAAATAAGTGGC
>JAYPMF010000071.1:4521-9511 GCA_038129785.1 Flavobacteriaceae bacterium | reverse complement strand
TGTATAAATGGGCCGGTATTGCCGTTAAAATCAACAGAGGCCTCAGGGTCAAATAAGATCCTCTTTTTGGGATCGACCTTAAGGATAAAATACTTTAAAGCCCCCAAACCGATCTTTTGAAAAAGGGCATTTATCTGTTGCTCGTCAAGTCCTTCAATTTTACCGTGCTCTGTAGCAATTTTCCTTGCGGTATTTTTCATTTGTTCTATCAGATCGTCGGCATCGACCACGGTTCCCTCACGGCTTTTCATTTTACCGGAAGGCAAATCAACCATGCCATAACTCAGATGAAATAAGGAATCAGCCCAGGAATAACCCAGTTTTTGAAGCACCAAGAACAACACCTTAAAATGATAATCCTGCTCATTGCCTACCGTATAGACCATACCTTTGACTTTCGGGTGATCTGCAACTCTTTGGTTTGCAGTACCGATGTCTTGTGTCATATAGACCGCTGTTTCGTCTGAGCGTAACAATAATTTTTCGTCTAAGCCCTCGTTCGTAAGGTCAATCCATACCGATCCGTCCTCTTTCCTATAAAAAACCTCTTTTTTCAATCCCTCCTCTATGATGGATTTGCCCAACAAATAAGTTTCACTTTCGTAATAATAGGAATCAAAATCTATTCCTAAGCATTTATAGGTAGCTTCAAAACCGTCATACACCCATTGATTCATTTGCGACCAAAGTTTTCGTATCTCAGGATCATTATTTTCCCATTGCCGAAGCATCTGTTGGGCTTCTACCAGCAAGGGCGCACTTTTCTCCGCTTCTTCCTGCGACTTTCCCCTGGCTAGCAGGTCTGCTACTTGTTCACGGTATTTTGTCTCAAATAATACATAGTATTTACCTACCAATTGATCGCCTTTTAAACCTGTACTCTCGGGGGTTTCGCCCTCACCAAAGTACTGCCAGGCCAACATGGATTTACAAATATGAATACCCCGGTCATTGATGATCTGAGTTTTGATGACATTATTCCCATTGGCCTCCAGGATCTTGGACACCGAATGGCCCAAAAGGTTATTCCGGATATGCCCCAGATGGAGGGGCTTATTGGTGTTGGGAGAGGAAAACTCTACCATTATGGTAGGAGAATCCCCCGCCGAGGTTCTATGGCCGTAATCCTTAACCTTCAGAAAACCCTCCAAAAAGCTCAAGTAATAACGATCCGATATAGAAAGGTTTAAAAATCCACTAACGACATTATAACTAGAAACATCAAACAAATGTTCTTCCAAAAAAGATCCTATTTCTGCTCCCAAAACCGCAGGGTTTTGACGGGTCAATTTTAACAAAGGAAAAAGTACCAAGGTAATGTCCCCTTCAAAATCTTTACGGGTGGCCTGAAATTCAAGCGGTAGATCTAAAAGTCCAAACTTGTCAGTCAAAAAATGGGCTACGGATTGGGAAAGTACGTGTTCTAAGGTTTCCATATATCAAGCGCAAATATAATTATAAACTTTGTTGACACTAAGGGTGTGATTGGGTTTTTTAAAATGAAGTAAGATCAAACGATTATTAAATTTTTAAGAGGATTAACTTTTATTTGTCAACTTTTACAAATTATGATTTAAACTTTATTTTATGAATTATAACTCAAAAGCATTGAGCTTTCGTATCCAAGGGAGAAGATCATCAACTAAAATCTTATCTTTGAAATAAAAATGCTTTTAAACGTCTCTTATGACGATCCAAAGGTCAAAGAAAAGATTGATGCGGCTGTTGGCAAACCCTTTTCTCTAAAAGAACGCTGGGTCAAAGGGGGGATTGGTTCCCCTAAACTCGTCATTAACCAATCCTCTATCGACATTCATAATTTATTGGTTTTGGATAATAATCTTAATACCTGCAACCTCGAATTGCGTCCCAAAGGCATTATACTGCGGTTCAGAAGCCTACTGGAAACCTTCGCTTTTGTAATCCCTTATCATAAATTGGGCCTTTATAAAGGAAAAGCAAAGGAATATTCAATTTATAAAGACAAACAGTTTGTAAAAGTAGTAGCCGATACTAAAGCATCATTTAAGTTTTTCTCAAAAATCAGTTCTGAAAAAGCCGCCAATCAACTCCCTGGAATCGAGGATCTTTAACAGTACTTTTTATTTACGGTGGGTATGTCCAGTATAAACCTGTCGAGGTCGTCCAATGGGTTCCTTGTTGAATCGCATTTCTTTCCATTGAGCGATCCAGCCTGGCAATCGGCCGATAGCAAACATCACCGTAAACATTTCGGTAGGTATACCTAGTGCTCGATATATGATTCCAGAGTAGAAATCAACGTTGGGATACAATTTTCGGTCCACAAAATATGAGTCTTCCAAGGCTTCTTTTTCCAGCCTTTTAGCGATATTCAAAACGGGATCATCTATACCCAATTCAGATAGAACTTCATCAGCAGCTTTTTTAATAATTTTGGCACGTGGATCAAAGTTTTTATAAACCCTATGACCAAAACCCATAAGGCGAAAAGGATCTTTTTTGTCTTTAGCCTTGGCCATAAACTTTTTTGTATCACCTCCATCTTTTTTGATCTGCTCCAACATTTCTATCACAGCTTGGTTTGCACCTCCATGCAAAGGGCCCCACAGAGCCGATATACCAGATGCAATAGAGGGAAATAAACCAGCATGAGATGATCCTACCATACGCACCGTAGAGGTGGAGCAGTTTTGCTCATGATCGGCATGTAAGATTAATAATTTATTCAATGCACTTACCAAAATTTTACTAGCTTTAAATTCTTTGTTGGGCATCCTAAACATCATGTAGGCTAAATTCTCAGTGTAGGGTAGATCGTAATTGGGATAATTAAGGGGTAAACCTTTCATTTTTCTGTGTGTCCATGAGGCCAAAACAGGAAACTTAGCCAACAACATGATAATGGCCTCTCTGAAATCCTTTTCAGAATTTATATCAACTGAAGAGGGATTAAAAGCGATCAATGCCGAAGTGAGAGAGGACAGAATACCCATTGGGTGAGCGGACTTCGGAAAACTCTTCAAAATGATTTTAAAATCTTCATCTACCAACGCTTGATCTCGAATCTCATCCTCAAATTGATCCAACTGATCCACTGAAGGTATATCTCCAAAAATTAATAGATAAGCCACCTCGATAAAGGAATAGTTACTGGCCAGATCTTCAATATCGTAACCACGGTATCGAAGAATCCCCTCTTCCCCGTCAAGAAAAGTGATCTCACTCTGACAAGAACCCGTATTTTTAAACCCTGGATCAAGGGTAATCAAACCTGTTTGGGCTCTGAGTGATTTAATGTCAATAGCACCCTCTTTTTCAGTTCCCTCAACAAGTGGAAATTTATATTTTACTCCTTTATAAATTAGATCAACTTGGTCTGCCATAAATGTATTAAAGAATGGTAAAAATAAGGAAATAACCATCAAAAAACAACTTAGATCAAATGGGGCTCAGACCTTGGCATTTGTTATCGATACTTACTACAAGTTGAATGCTTTGTCCTGAGGATAAAAAGCCGAATGCTCCAGTTCCTCCTCTATTCTTAAAAGCTGGTTATATTTTGCCATTCGGTCACTTCTTGAAGCTGATCCGGTTTTGATCTGACCAGTATTCAAAGCCACGGCCAAGTCAGCAATGGTGTTATCTTCGGTTTCTCCCGAACGGTGAGACATTACTGAAGTATAACCTGCTCTGTGCGCCATTTCCACAGCAGAGATGGTCTCAGACAATGTACCAATCTGATTAACTTTAATCAAAATAGAATTGGCTATACCTTGTTCAATTCCTTTGGACAGTCGTGTTACATTGGTTACAAAAAGATCGTCTCCAACCAGCTGTACTAGGTCTCCAGTCTTTTGGGTCAAAGCTTTCCACCCATCCCAATCATTTTCGTCCATTCCGTCTTCAATAGAGATAATAGGATATTTTTTTGAGAGTTCAGCCAAATACTGTGCTTGCTCCTCAGAAGTTCTTTTTACCCCTTTGTCTCCCTCAAATTTGGTATAATCATATACTCCATCTACATAAAATTCGGCAGCAGCACAGTCTAAAGCAATCTTCACCTGTTCACCTGATTTGTATCCTGCATTCTCAATAGCCATCAGAATAGTATCTAACGCATCCTCTGTACCGTCGAGGGTAGGAGCAAAACCACCTTCATCTCCAACCGCAGTGCTCAATCCCCTGTCGTGCAATACTTTTTTAAGGTGGTGAAAGATCTCAGAGCCGATTTGAATAGCATGGGTAAAACTTTCGGCGCCAATGGGCATCACCATAAATTCCTGAAAAGCAATGGGGGCATCGGAATGTGAACCACCATTGATGATATTCATCATGGGAACCGGTAAAGTATGAGCATTGACACCCCCTATGTAACGATACAAGGGCAAACCTAATTCATTGGCCGCGGCCTTGGATGCAGCCAATGAGATGCCCAGAATGGCATTGGCACCCAATTTTGACTTGTTGGGCGTACCATCTAGATCGATCATGGTTTGATCGATTTTTTTTTGATCAAAAACAGAAGCCCCTATTAATTCCTGAGCCAAAATTTCATTGACATTCTTTACAGCACGAAGAACTCCTTTTCCCATGTATGGTTTCCCACCATCTCTAAGTTCTACAGCTTCATGCTCTCCAGTTGAGGCACCTGAAGGAACAGCTGCACGACCCATTATCCCGTTCTCTGTTATGACATCAACTTCAACAGTAGGATTTCCCCGTGAATCAAAAATTTGTCGTGCATGGACTTCAATTATTATGCTCATTGTTGTTTAAATTAAATTGATTTTTATTTTTTGGTTTTATGATTTTTGATATTATAATAAAACTCATCAAACAAATAGGTGGCATCGTTGGGGCCTGGTCCTGCCTCCGGATGATACTGGACAGAAAAACAATTTTTATTTTTCATACGCAAACCCGCTACCGTTTGGTCATTTAAATGCAAATGACTGATTTCAACGTCTTGATGAGATTCAGCAGCAGATTTGTCCACTGCAAAACCGTG
>JAYPMF010000071.1:0-4452 GCA_038129785.1 Flavobacteriaceae bacterium | reverse complement strand
AATTTCTCCTTTACCCGTTTTCAAATTCAAAACAGGGTGATTAATTCCTCTATGGCCATTAAACATTTTGTAAGTGGGAATACCGTTTGCTAAAGCAATGATTTGATGTCCCAAACAAATACCGAACAAAGGGAGATTATGTTTAATAATCTCTTTGGCAACCTCCTGTACGCTATGGAGCGGATCTGGGTCTCCCGGACCGTTGGAGATAAAAAATCCATCAGGTTCCCATTCCTGCATCTCGTCAAAAGAGGTATCATATGGAAAAACTTTTATATAAATTCCTCTATTTGACAAGTGTTTTAAGATGTTAGTTTTGATACCTAAGTCTAGAGCGGCAACCTTAAACTCAGCACCAGAATCTCCATAGAAATAGTATTTTTTAGTAGAAACTTTAGATGCTAATTCTAGCCCCTCCATGTTGGGCAGTTCCAATAATTTCCTCATCAATTCCTCCTCACGATCCAAATATGTTGTAATAACGGCGTTCATTGCACCATTTTTCCGTATATAATTAACCAAAGCGCGTGTATCTACATCAGAGATGGCAAAAAGGTCATTTTTCTTTAAATAAGCTTCCAATGAAAGGTCAGCCAAAGGACGGGAATATTCATAACTAAAATTTTTACAAATCAATCCTGCAATTTTTATACTATCAGATTGGGAGTCTTCCATGTGTACCCCGTAATTTCCTATATGGGCATTAGTGGTAACCATCAACTGGCCAAAATAAGAAGGATCAGTAAAAATTTCTTGATAGCCTGTCATTCCAGTATTGAAGCAGATTTCTCCATAACGGGTACCATCGGAAGCTACGGATTTTCCGAAAAACTTAGTACCATCGGCCAATAATAGAAGTGCTTTTTTTCTGTTTTTGTAAGACATAATTGGAAACAAAATAACATAAAAAAAAGGATAAACTAAATAGCTTATCCTTTAATAACGGTTAAAATTATTAACAACAAAACTTATCATTCATCTCCTTCTTTTTCAGGTTCGGAGGCTTTTTTATCCTCAAGCTTATTTGCTGTTTTCTTTACTTTCGATTTTGGTGACTTTTCAAGGGTTTCCTCCTTGATATACTCGGGAATTTGTTCTTTAACAGCTTCAGCAGGAACAGTTGTTTGAATATTCTCTCCTTTTTTTCTAGAACGGCTTCTTCTTGTCGACTTTTTACCGACAGAATTTTCTTTGTTGTAAACCTCATTAAAGTCCACCAATTCGATCATCGCCATAGAGGCATTATCACCTAAACGATTTCCCATTTTGATCACACGGGTATAACCTCCCGGGCGATCACTGACTTTTTCAGCAACCACTCTAAAGAGCTCTGATACAGCATATTTGTTTCTCAATGCACTAAAGGCTAAACGTCGGTTATGGATCGAGTCGTGGTTTTTTTTTGTGTTAAATGGCGCAAAAAAAAGTAGCAATTCGTTATAGTTTTGTTACGGGGTTGTAATTTGGGTTATGGATCGAGTCGTTTTTTGATTTGGTAATCAAGGGCTCAACAAACTGTCTCAATGCTTTAGCTTTTGCTACCGTTGTACTAATTCGTTTATGTTCAATCAATGAGGAGGCCATGTTCGCTAACATCGACCTCCTGTGTGCTGCTTTTCTGCCCAAATGATTGAATTTTTTTCCGTGTTTCATGGTTTTATTATCTAAAAAATCTAATCTTTATCTAACTTATATTTGGCTAGATCCATCCCAAAGGACAACCCTTTTAAAACCACTAACTCCTCTAATTCTGTCAGTGATTTTTTACCAAAGTTCCTAAATTTCATCAAATCGTTTTTATTGTATGATACCAAATCACCTAAAGTATCAACCTCTGCAGCTTTCAAACAATTCAAGGCCCTTACTGAAAGATCCATATCAATCAATTTGGTTTTGAGTAACTGTCTCATGTGCAAGGACTCCTCGTCGTAGGTCTCTGCTTGGGCAATTTCATCGGCTTCTAAAGTAATTCTTTCATCAGAGAACAACAAGAAATGATGGATTAGTGTTTTAGCAGCTTCCGTCAACGCATCTTTGGGGTGTCTGGATCCATCGGTAATGATTTCAAAAACTAACTTTTCGTAATCTGTTTTTTGCTCTACACGATAATTTTCAATACTGTATTTTACATTTTTTACAGGCGTAAAGACCGAATCAATTGAAATAACACCAAATGCAGCATTGGCTTTTTTATTTTCTTCAGCAGGAACATATCCTATTCCTTTTTCGATGGTAAGCTCTATGTTCAACTGAACTCCTTTTTCGAGGTTACAAATCACCAAATCTGGGTTTAACACCTGAAATCCAGAGATAAATTTCTGAAAATCAGCAGCCTTGAGTTGGTCTTGACCTCCAACCATAATGGTAACTTTTTCATCTTCGACATCTTCAATTTGTCTTTTGAATCTTACCTGCTTGAGGTTGAGGATAATTTCTGTGAAATCCTCTACAATTCCTGGAATGGTAGAAAATTCATGTTCTATATTTTCAATTTTGACGGAGGTAATTGCAAAACCTTCCAAAGATGATAATAGAACCCTTCTAAGTGCATTTCCAACAGTTAGACCGTATCCCGGTTCAAGAGGGCGAAATTCAAATTTACCCTCAAACTCTGAGGAGTCGATCATGATTACCTTATCGGGTTTTTTAAAATTTAATATTGCCATAGTTTCTTTCTTCCTGTGATTTAATTATTTAGAGTACAATTCTACGATCAACTGTTCCTTGATATTCTCAGGAATTTGAACGCGTTGAGGGATGCTAACAAAATTCCCTTCATAAGTTTCATTATTCCAGGTCATCCATTCATAAACAGATGAATTGGCTTCCAAGGAAGCTGAAATGGCCTGTAAAGATTTAGATTTTTCTCTCACTCCGATAGTATCTCCTGGTTGGAGGGTATAGGAGGGAATATTAACTACTTTACCATTTACGGTAATGTGTCTATGAGAAACCAATTGTCTTGCTGCGTTTCTAGATGGGGCAACACCCAAGCGATAAACAACATTGTCTAATCTAGACTCACACAACTGAAGCAATACTTCACCAGTAACTCCTTTACTGCTACTGGCTTTTTCAAAAATATTTCGGAACTGTCGTTCTAAAATACCATACGTATATTTTGCTTTTTGCTTTTCGAGCAATTGTATTGCGTATTCAGATTTTTTTCCTCTCCTTCTGTTGTTCCCATGTTGGCCAGGAGGATAATTTCTTTTTTCAAAGGCCTTATCAGCTCCGAAAATAGGTTCTCCGAACTTTCTAGCAATCTTTGATTTTGGACCGATATATCTTGCCATATAAAATGTTTGTGTTATGAATTAAGGTCTGATCCTTCGATAACAGGTTAAAATATTATACTCTTCTTCTCTTTGGTGGGCGGCAACCATTGTGTGGTAGAGGTGTAACGTCAATAATTTCTGTAACCTCTATTCCGCTATTGTGTATAGTTCTGATAGCCGACTCACGCCCATTTCCAGGGCCTTTCAAATATACCTTAACTTTTCTCAAACAAGCTTCCAAGGATACTTTTGTAACATATTCAGCATCAGTTTGAGAAGCATATGGAGTGTTTTTCTTTGATCCTCTAAAACCCATTTTTCCAGCAGAAGACCATGCAATGACCTCTCCTTTGTTATTGGTCAAAGAGATAATGATGTTGTTAAAAGATGCATTTATATGAGCTTCCCCAAAAGCTTCGACAACGACTTTACGTTTTTTGGTAGTTACTTTTGCCATAGTTGATTGAAATTATTTAGTAGCTTTCTTTTTGTTTGCAACAGTCTTTCTTTTTCCTTTTCGTGTTCTAGAATTGTTCTTGGTTCGTTGTCCTCTCAAAGGCAAGCCAGTTCTATGACGAATTCCTCTGTAACAACCAATATCCATAAGTCGTTTGATATTTAATTGTAACTCAGATCTTAACTCACCCTCAATCTTAAAACCTCCTACAGCTTCTCGGATTCTACCAGTTTCCTGATCTGTCCAATCTGAAACTTTAGTATCTTCACTTACTTTGGAAATTTTCAATATCTCTTGGGCACGGCTTTTACCGATACCATATATGTAGGTAAGGGCAATAACACCTCTTTTTTGTTTGGGAATATCTACTCCTGAAATTCTAGCCATAATCTAACCTTGTCTTTGTTTGAATCGAGGATTTTTTTTATTGATAACGTACAAACGTCCATTCCTACGGACGACTTTACAATCCGCACTTCGTTTTTTTAAGGAAGCTCTTACTTTCATTTTTCTGTTTTAAAATCTATAAGTAATCCTTGCTTTTGATAAATCATAAGGTCTCATTTCTAATTTAACTTTATCACCAGGCAATAAATTTATATAATGCAAACGCATTTTGCCCGAAATATGCGCAGATACTACATGACCGTTCTCTAGCTCTACACGAAACATTGCATTGGACAATGCCTCAATGATGGTACCTTCTTGTTCTATTGC
>JAYPMF010000070.1:0-9525 GCA_038129785.1 Flavobacteriaceae bacterium | reverse complement strand
AGCATAGGGGAGCAACCGGGCAATGTATTCCTCCTGCACTTCATCCCAAACAACGCTATCCGGTTTTTTCTTTTTCAATTAAATATTTTTCTGTAAAGATAGTGAGTTTCAAAACCTTGTAGGTTTTTTGCGCCCAAAGAAGATTATTTATTCATGTCTTTTATCGCCTTGTAGAGCAAAAACACTAAAAAAACAATGACTGAATAGAGAATGATATTTTGAAGAAAGTAACCCACTCAATTTTTTTTTTTAAACCAAATTCGGGTGACGATCACCTCTTGATCTATTATCTTTTTTAAGAACTCTGAAATGTGAACCGGTTCGTATCCTTTTTGCTCATAAATGGAAGAGATGGCTACAACAGATCCTGCAGCATAAACTTTCTTAATAGGTTGAGGTTCACCAATGTCCTCATAGACAATGGAACTGTTATTTTCTGTATTTATATCACTGCTGTTAATGGTAAGGATTAATCTAGTTACATCATTTTTGTGAACCAATTGATTCTTGTGAATAAAATACCCACACGTCAAGGTAAGTACATAAAATAGAAATATGATAAAAATCGACCCCTAGTCAGAAGTGTTCATTTTTATAAATTAGTTTTAGTAAATATAAAAATTTAGATAGATTCTCTAACAACATCAATCATTTGGATGACTCTAAAATGAATTTGCCAAAAAAATTTTCTTAATGTGCCAAATCTTTTGATGTCTTGCAAAACATATGTTCTTTCCCAAAACTATTGCAAAAAATCATTCTAAATTATTCAAAAACCATAGGCAAGACTAAAAGGCCTTACAGTATTTTTCTTAACTGAACACATTTATAATAACTTATTTTAACAAAAAAGACGCTTTCATACGCATTTATAGTTAACTTAGTATAACTAAATTTATTTAATTCAAAAAAATTTTTTTGCATAAACCAGATTTTGAAACGATTTCCCCGGATACGGGTCATTCATATAAATTTGCTTATTTCGATAAGTTTTCCCCCAATACCAATAAGGTAAAATGGCATTACCACCCCGAGGTAGAATTGGTTTACATCAACACCGGGGTTGGGAAGAGACAGGTGGGAACACATTTATCCAATTATCAAGATGGAGATTTGATATTGATTGGTTCATATCTACCACATACCGGTTTTACCAAAGGTTTTGAAGAGAATCAAAAAGAAATTGTAATCCAGTTTAAGCCCGAAACCTTTGAAAACGCTTTACAAAATTTTGAGGAGTTAAAGCTAATCAATCAGTTGTTAGAGCTCTGCAAAAAAGGAATTGTATTTGAAGGGCCCATAAAAGAGGATATTGGATTGAGAATGGAAGGGCTTCAATACGAATCACGTATCGATGCTTTATTGACTTTTGTCAAGATCCTTTACGATTTGGCAAAAGAGAAAGATAAAAAAATCCTCAATGCGGAGGGTTACGCTTTTATTAGTAGTCCAAATGAGAACAAGAGGCTCAAGACCATTTTCAACTACATTAGGGATCATTTTATGGAACCCATTGCATTGGAGGACATTTCTGCCATAGTTTTTATGACACCGCAATCTTTTTGTAGATTTTTTAAAAAAAGTACAAACAAGACCTTTACTGTTTTCCTCAATGAATATAGAATTAACCATGCTACCAAACTGCTCTCTGAGACAGATGGTGATATCAAAACTATTTGTTATGAAAGCGGATTCAATAATCTTTCCAATTTTTTCAGAAACTTTCGAAAGATCACTCAATTGACACCCAATGCTTACAGGGATCAAATTTTGGAAAGCATCAAAAATTAAGTTTATTTTTTCTCGTGGGCAAAAGGAAAAATCTCGGAATATTCATGGGCGTTACTCATCAGACTATCCATTATTTTTACCATTTCGGGATATTGTTCTGCGATGTTATTTTCCTCACCAATATCATCAGTTAGTCTGTAGAGTTCAATTGGAGCATCTGGATTATTAGACATGTTCAAGCGAACGGCTTTCCATTGATCCATCCTAACGGCTTGCCTACCTCCTTTTTTTAAAAATTCCCAATATAGATAGGGGTGAGCTTTCTGTTCTTTACCAGTTAGCGTGGGTAAAAAGGAGATTCCATCAATATCTGCCCAATTTTTGTTAAGGCCTGCAATTTCAATGGCAGTTGGGAAAAAATCCCAAAAGGCAGAGGGGTGATCGGTGGTGGAGCCCGGCTGAATTTTTGAAGGCCAATAGGCAATCATTGGAACGCGAATTCCTCCTTCATAGAGGTCTCTCTTGTAACCCCTTAGGGGACCGTTACTGTTAAAATAGTCTGGATCTGCTCCTCCTTCTAGATGCGGGCCATTATCTGAGGTAAATAGGATCAGGGTATTTTCGGCAATCCCCAATTCGTGAATTTTATCTATAATTTCACCCACTTGATCGTCCAGCACATTTATCATGGCCGCAAATGCAGCGTGACTCTCCTCTTGAGGATTGTATCTTCCCACATTGTATCCACCCTTTTTTCGAAGAAACTTTTTTTCAGGTAAAAAAAGCCCACGATATCTAGCCATATATTCCATGGGAGCTACAAGTTCGGCATGTGGAATCACCGAAGGGTAAAACATAAAAAAAGGCGATTCTCTATTTTCCTCTAAAAAGAATAATGCTTTTTGGTGGATCAATTCCGGAGCGTAGGTTTCAGTTGTAGCACCGTCGTTACCTCTAAGTTTCTCTTTTTTCTGATTGTTCCAAAGATGGGTAGGATAATAATTATGCGCCACCCGCTGACAGTTATAACCGTAGAATTGATCAAAGCCTTGAAAGTTTGGATCACCCTCAGAGCCAGGATACCCCAGCCCCCATTTTCCAAAAGCTCCGGTACGGTAATTAGCCTCTTTTAGTACTTCTGCAATGGTAAGTTCTTCAGAGGCCAATGGATATTGACCTTCGTTATCTAGGGTAAAACCTTTTTCAAGGTTACCCCGAATAAAAGTATGACCGCTATGTTGGCCTGTCATCAGTGCCGATCTTGAGGGTGCGCATACGGTTGAGCCGGAATAGTGTTGTAAAAAACGGATTCCTCCTTTGGCCAAACGGTCAATGTTTGGAGTAGGGAAAAGGGACTGTCCATAAACACCTATATCTCCGTACCCGAGATCGTCGGCCATAATGAGAATAATGTTGGGAGGGCTGCTCTTTACTATTTTGGTTGGAGTATTTTTACATCTGATCAAAAGGATCAAACCAAAAAGAAGTAAAAGATTTCTCATACTCTAAAAAATTTAAATGGGGCAGTTTGGAACAAAGGAAACCTTAAAATGATAACAAAAGTTGAATAGATAATCACCATAAAAATTGGAAATAAACCTCATCACAAAAGCGAAAATATTTGATCCAGACAGGGTAATGTAACGGCCCATCCACAACCAAAATTAATTATTCAAAAGACCAATGCCAAGTATGGGTTAAAAAAATTATCATTCTATTTTAGTTTCTGTTTGATGGAAAAATTTAATCTGATAATTCTATTTCAGTCTCTTTTATTTTTTTAAAACCACCTTGAACATCAATAAGATTGTGAATCCCCCTTTTCTTGAGGATGGAGGCAGCGATTACGCTTCTATAGCCACCAGCACAATGGATAAAAAAGGGATTATTTTTGGGAAAGCGATCTAGGTAGTCATTAAGAAAATCCAAAGGGGTGTTTTGAGCAGATGAGACGTGTCCTGAGAGGTATTCATTTTCTTTTCGAACATCAAATACAGGAACTTTTTCTTGTTTCACTAATTTTTCAAGATCTTTAGCATTTACTCCATTAATCATATCGTATTCTTTTCCTGAACTTTTCCATGCCTCAATCCCCCCTTTAAGGTAACCTAAGGTTTGATCAAATCCTACTCGTGACAATCGAGTAATGGTTTCTTCCTCTCTTCCTTCCGGCGTAATGATCATCAAGGGCTGATTTACATCTCCAATCAGGGCACCTACCCATGGAGCAAATCCACCGTCTAAACCTATAAAAATAGATTGCGGCACATGCCCTTTTATGAATTCATCTTGATGTCTGACATCGAGTATGAGCGCTCCTGCTTCATTGGCCAAAATTTCAAAGGATTCAGGATCTAAAGGGTTTAGGCCTCGACTCAAAACGCTTTCAACATCATCGTATCCTGATTTATTCATTTTTACGTTTAAGGGGAAATATTGTGGAGGGGCCTCTAGTCCATCTGTAACTTCTTTGATGAACTCCTCTCTGGTCATGTTTTCTCTTAAAGCATAGTTGACTTTTTTTTGATTCCCAAGTGTATCAACCGTTACTTTCATCATATTTTTACCACAAGCCGAGCCGGCACCATGAGCAGGATATACCGTAATATCGTCTGATAAAGGCATTATTTTATTTCTAAGACTATCGAAAAGAAGGCCAGCCAATTCGTCTTGAGTCATATGTTTAGCTTTCTGTGCCAAATCTGGCCTCCCAACATCTCCCAAAAAAAGGGTGTCTCCACTGAATATAGCAATGTCTTTTCCGATTTCATCCTTTAGCAAATAGGTTGTGCTTTCCATTGTATGTCCGGGTGTATGAATAGCAATTATAGAAACATTGCCCAGAGGAAATGCCTGTCCATCTCTAGCTGTAATGGATTCAAAATTGGGCTTGGCACCAGGGCCGAATACTATAGGTGCACCAGTCACTTTAGAAAGTGTGAGGTGGCCACTTACAAAGTCAGCATGAAAATGGGTTTCGAAAATATATTTAACTTTAGCCTTATCTTTTTTTACTCGTTCCAGGTAGGGAGTTACTTCGCGCAAAGGGTCAACGATGGCAACTTCACCTCCACTTTCTATATAGTAAGCTCCTTGTGCTAAACATCCGGTATAAATTTGTTCAACTTTCATATACTTGATTTTAAGTTTTTTTGATTATATGTAAATTTTCCATTTAAAAATCATTGTCTCCAACCATATAATTTATCGAATTCTCTAAACTAGAGAATTTCTCACCCCCAACAATTATAACCATGTCCTTTTTTAAAAAAATCTCTTTGGATTTAAAACTTAGCAACTTGATGAACAATAGCTTTCAAAAAATTACCAAAAAGTTGTTTTATCCCATAGTATAATTGATTTTATTTGCCTATCATTTGAGAGATACAATATTTCAGGAGTTTAAAACAGTATTTTAATAATCAAACACTTATCAAAATTAAACGTTTAAAAAAAAAAACTGTCAAAGGAATTTAAGTGTTTCAAAATTGAAAAAGGTTTTTCTTATATTTTGTTTTAATTTTTGTGTAGCCAATCTTTACGCCCAACAAAATAATTTTGAAATAACAGGATCTGTAATTGATCTGGCCACAAAGCAACCCATTCCTTTTGCTACTATTTTGGTGGGGGAAAAGGATACCCTCCAACCCCTAACAGGGGTTACAACAATGGATGACGGATCCTTTACAGTCCTATCTCCCTCTGAAGACATTTATGTTGAGATCAGTTTTATAGGCTATGAACCTGTGAGACTGGAAAACATTGCAACAAAAGGAAAGCTCATGGATATTGGAACTATAGCCCTAAGCGAACAGTCTGAAATGTTAAATGAGGTGGAGGTAAGCGGAGAGAAATCCACCATGGAGTTTAAGTTAGACAAGCGGGTATTTAATGTGGGAAAAGATTTGAGCAGTACCGGAGCAAGTGCATTGGAGGTTTTGGACAATGTACCCTCTGTAACCGTTAGTATTGAGGGGCAAGTCAGACTTAGGGGCAACGCTGGCGTTCAAATTTTGATCAACGGAAAACCCTCAGTACTGACCTCTGAGGGAGGTAATGCTTTAGGATCCATTACTGCTGAGATGATTGAAAAAGTCGAAGTAATCACAAATCCCTCTGCAAAGTATGAAGCAGAAGGAACATCAGGGATAATAAATATAGTAATTAAAAAAGATGAAAGAAAGGGGATCAACGGCTCTTTTACCATCAACTATGGGCTACCGGACAATAACAGTGTCGGCCTTAGTCTCAATCGACGTAACGAAAAGTTTAATCTCTTTACTCAAATAGGATATGGATCAAGAAGTTATCCTCGAGAGAGTAAGAACAAGAACGACAACTTTTTGACCAACACTCAGGTATTGACTGAGGGAACTGAGTACCGAAACGAGGAATTTTACAACATCATATTGGGAACAGATTATTACATCAATCCCCAAAATGTTATCACCTTGTCCGGTTTTTATGCTTTTGAAGCAGAAGATCAGCCTTCGGATACCCATGTTAAACAGTATAAAAACAATACCCAATTAACTTCAGAATGGAACCGCGAGGAAATAACAACAGCTGGCAATCCCAAATATCAATATGAGTTGATTTATAAGAGAGATTTTTTGGATGATGAAGATCACGACTTGATTTTCAGTGCTACCGGTAATCTGTTCAGCAAAGATCAAAGTTCGGAATTTTTCAATTCGACCATATTGGGCTCCGACACCTTTGAAGATCAACAGACGAGCACTTTTTTTCGCGAAGCGGTTCATACTTTCAAATTGGATTATACGCATCCATATGGAGAAGAATGGACCATCGAGGGAGGATTTCAATATACCAACAATGATGTGAGTAATGATTTTGAAGTCAAGGACGAATTAGATGGTCAATGGTTGGTCGATGCCGGTTTGACCAATGTATTTGAATTCGTTCAAGGAGTTTTGGGTGTCTATGGAATGGCGGGCTTTGAATTGGATACCTGGGGGATTCAGCTTGGATTGAGAACAGAAAATACTAAAATTAATACCCTTTTGGTCAATACCAACCAAAAAAACAATCAAAACTTTACCGATTTGTTTCCTTCCATAAATACCTCATATAAGTTCAACACGAATTTTTCCCTTCAAGCGGGATATTCCAGAAGGATTTACCGACCGCGTTTGTGGGATTTGAACCCTTTTTTTAATATACGTAACAGTTTTAACTACAGAAAAGGAAATCCCAACCTCAGATCAGAATATTCTGATTCATATGAAATATCGGCCATTTACCTCAATGGAATCACTTCACTAAACATGAGTTTATACCAGTTGTATACCAACAATACCATCGAATCGGTCACTACATTTCAAAACAACATCAGTGTGAGTGGGCCCGAAAACTTGGGAACCAAAAGGGTAAATGGCATAGAGCTGAACGCAAAAATCACTCCCACTAAAAAGATTGTGGTCAATGGGGATTTCAATTACAACAGCTTTGATCGTAAGGCCTTATGGCAAAATCAATCTTTCGATTTTAAAGGTAATAATTGGAGTTCTGAAATTACTTCCAGGTTTAAGTTTCCCAAGGATTTGGATCTAGAAATGAGTTGGAATTATCAGTCGGGATTCAAAACCATTGATGGAGAATCGGCTCCCAGCCAGTTTTTGAATTTAGGAGCGCGAAAAAAATTACTCAAAGGTAAAGGGGTGATCAGCGTCAACATAAGAGACCTTTTTGCTACACGACTAAGAGAAAACCAAACCATCAGAAATGATTTCAACATATGGAGCCGTTCGGTTTACGGAAGGTTTTGGGTCATCGGGTTCAGCTATGGTTTTGGAAAAGGAGAAGCCATGGAGTTTAGGGGGAGAAGGAGATAATTTTTTTCAGATTTCGCACTCTTTTTTTTACTAAATTGTGTATAACATAAATCAATTTGAAATGAAAATTAAAACTATTTTTAGAATTTGTGCTGCTCTTATTTTTATTCAAGGGATTCCCTTGTTTTTATCGCTTTTTTCACCCGAATTTAAACTCATGCTCATTGCCGACGCTTTTGGATCCGACCCATCTGCTGATGCAGTTACCATGTTTGAAACTTTTGCTTTGGTCGTAGGACTGTTAGTGTTTGGGATTATTTTTCTAATCATTGGAGTAACTTCTTTAACGGATTTGGATACTTTAAAAAGAATATCTTTTTTGTTGTTTGTATTGGCTGGTTTTTTTGCCCTTCCGGATCTCATTGGATTTGTTAATGGAGATCCAACGGCTCCTCTTCCTGTGATTATTTTAGGATTGGTTACTATGGGGCTATTTTACTACGGTTCCAAAAAGGGAACGGTCTGATTTTACTAACTACTATTAATTTTTTTAGATGAAAAAACTTGTATTACTATTTTTATTGACAACTGCGTTTGGGTTTAGCCAAACTATAGATCAAGAGTATGATGTACTGAAGAAAAAAAGCCCTTTTAACAAGATGTACCCCAAAGCAACCGCGGCTGATGCCGCAGCCTACTTTGGTGCATGGAATAAGATTTTTACAGAAGGGCCTATTCCAATGAAAGAGGCGCGCTTGGCAGCCATTTCGGCTTCTGCGGCCATGAAGTGTGAATATTGTATCACCGCACAGGTGCATTTGGCAAAAGCGGCTGGTGCAACTGATGATGAGATCAAAGCAGCCATTTTTATAGCTGCTGAAGTAGCTCGTTTTTCAACTTTACTATATGGAAATGAATTTGGAATGGATAACCTCAGAGGCGCGTTAGGAATCCAGTCGGAATAAATACACCAGGATTCACCAATCTCATAAAGTCCAACGATAGGCTGAAATTTTTATGGTAAGGTTTTGATTAGTTCAAAACCCAAATATGCGTTTAGTAAAAAGTAAAATATTGCTGGAAAAGTTTTAATTAAGTCGTCTTTGATCATTATACGGGTAAAGATCCCTAAAAGCATCAAAAGGGAAAGTCCAATAACGCTGATGAGCTGGAAATGCTCTGCCCAAAACCCAATGATAATCCCCAATGCTCCCAACAGTTGAAGTACGCCTGTCAATTTTCTGAATTGCGGAATACCGTAACGTACGAATTCATTTACCATAAAATCACTGGTGAAACAATTAATTCCATAAAACAAAAATGAAACAGCAGAAAACCATAAAAGCAGATCAAAAAGGGTCAAAGACAATATTTATTAAAATAGTTACGACTAGAAAAAATACAGAAATTAATCGGTTGTATTCAGGATTTTTTCTCTCTGACAAACTTTGGGCTAAATACAATCAATAAACAACACAATAACATAGTTGCCGATGGTAGTGTAGGGAGAATTCCATCAGATATGCTAATGTGAAAATAAACAGCTCCAATCATGAATAAGGACATAATAGCAGCTGAGGGTTTGAGTAAGGCTGTGAATTTTAAGCCTCCGGCCAAAAGCAATAGCGCTAAGAGTATCTTTACTATACCCACAACAACCATGATTGAATCGTTTAGTCCGTAAGCAGAAAATTCTTCAGACATACTCATAGCATCTCCTCCCCTAAAAACAGAGGGTTGATTTAGTTTGAAGCTCCAAGCACTCAGAACAACAACAGAAACCAAAATAGATAGATATTTAGAATATTTCATTTTTTAAAAATGGTTAATTAAAGTTACATATAATATTATTATCATCAAAACACCATAGATCATCTCATAAGATGGGTCTTATGCAAATTAGCGGGAGTCTACATCTATTTGATTTGGATTAAAAGTTTCATTACGTTGGCAACTCAGGTTTTTTTGAAAAGTAATGCTGGTTTGGGGTTTATCTATA
>JAYPMF010000069.1:0-9738 GCA_038129785.1 Flavobacteriaceae bacterium | reverse complement strand
CGTTAGTAATGTGGGGAACTACCTGTACGGTTTTTCCTAAAAACTCTCCGCGGCGTTCTTTTTCTATAACACTTTGATAGACCCTTCCAGTAGTGACATTGTTAGCCTGAGAGGTCTTAATATTTAAAAATCTTTCGTAGTGCCCCAAGTCTAAATCAGTTTCGGCTCCATCGTCGGTGACATAACACTCACCATGTTCATAAGGATTGAGGGTACCAGGATCAACGTTGATATAAGGGTCAAACTTTTGGATGGTAACCTTGAAACTCTGCGCCTGAAGTAACTTGGCCAATGATGCCGCTATAATTCCTTTTCCGAGAGAAGAAGTAACCCCTCCTGTAACAAAAATATACTTTATATCCGGCATCCGGTTTGATTTGTACAATAGCTAACCGGGCTCAAATTTACAAAATCCTGCATTACTTTTTGGTCATTTATTCTATTTCTTAAGCTCGATGATTTCAAAATCCTTATGTTGCAGTAAAAAATAACCTATGTTTTCAAAACTCTTATTTTGCTTTTTATATAAGAAACGGTTCTCTTGGTAATCCGTTTCTCCTATTCGCTCTATCGTTTTGAAATTGCCAGTATAGGCTTTTTTCAAGATCAAATCCATCGTAAGGTCATAAGCCCGGATAGCGGTTCGATTAGGGGGTTTACCAAAGGTACTGATGTATCGTTTTTGAAAATGATTGTACTCACCCAATTTTAATGGTAATCGATCTGAAACATAGGTAAACTTCAAATCCCCTAGCTGCTTACGTGACAGGTTGGGATTTTCGTACGCATTACCACGGTAAGTTGTGAACAATTGAACTTCTCTGAGTTCTGACTGCTGGGCACTCATCTGAGAACTGGCACTAGATATCAAAGAAAAGTCTTGGGTTTCCAGCACTACCCTATTGGGGAGTGAATCAACCAAAAGGGAATCAACTAAATCAGGTAATAAATAATTACTTCTTTCGGGTCGCAAAATTGTTGCCTTAGGAAACAATTTTAAAAGGTCTTTTTCAACCGATCGACTCAAGGAATCAACCACCAAAACAATATTATCTTCTCGATTTAGTGTCTTATCCAAATACTAAAACATTCTTTTCCTGAGGAAACTTTTGGAGGTTACCGATTGATAGACTGCCTCTCTTAAAGCGACGGGGTTGGTCGAAAGGGGAGCAAACTTAGGGATTTTTCGTAATTTAATATGGTTCGATAGATAGTCAAAATTGGAGGGAATCAATGGGCCAATGATGACGTCAGTGTCTGAAAAATCATGGGTATTGACAATTTCATTCACTTTAGAGATACTGTTTTGAGTATCAAAGACATTTAGCTTTACAAAAACTCCATAATGACTCAGCGTATCTGCTGCCACCAACACCCCTGAATAAAAATCTGTAGAAAGCGTATGCAAATTACGGCTTTGCAATAATCTACGAGTGTCTTCTATAGAGTCGTATTCTATCTCATTGGCTTTAAAAGGCAGCAAAAGAGACAATTCAATTTCATGGGACTCTTTAAGTGAATCTAAAAGGGAAAGTCGCTCTACCAATAGGTCATCCTGAATCTTAAGCTCTCCTTTAGCTTCGCCCGGAACCCTCAATATCATTCCTGCTTGTAATCCCGTTGATGGTAAGTTGGGATTGAGGGAATCCAATACCTTTTGGGTTACGCCAATTTTTTTTTCAATGCGGAAATAACCTTCTTTTGGGAGTACTTTATAATAATTGTAATTACTATCCCAAACTTTGTCACCAGTTTCACTTTCGGTTGTTGAAATCATAATTGGAATACGAATTTCCTGACCTTCCTTAAGTCCTTTTTTAATCTCAGGGTTCAAAAACTCCAATTCCGGAATGGTCATCTGAAAATTATAAGCAATTCGCCATTTGGTCTCTTTAGGTTTTACAATATAGGCTTGGGTGTTTTGGTCTAACTCAAATGGTGGCTCGGGTACTTTCTCAACCACTTTTGAATAAACAGGTATGCGCAATACCATTCGCCTTCTCAGACCCACTTTTTTCAATAAAGGATTGTACTCGTACAACTGTGTTTCCGTAATATTATGCTTTTGGGTAATCCCAAAGACGGTCTCTTTTTTCTTAACCTTGTGTGAAAGAAATTTCTCAGGCATATCCTGTGCAGTAGAAAAGCTCATCCCGCATAAAAGAAAAACGAAAAGAATTATATTTTTTTTCAATTGATTTTTTCTTCAGGTCTATTCCCATTCAATGGTAGCGGGAGGTTTGGAACTTATGTCATACACCACCCGATTGACCCCTTTTACCTTATTGATGATCTCATTGGAAATTTTTTGTAAAAAAGCATAGGGTAAATCTACCCAGTCTGCTGTCATTCCATCAGTAGATTGGACGGCACGCAGCGCAACGCACTTTTCATAGGTTCGTTCATCACCCATCACACCAACACTATTGACGGGCAAGAGCATTGCACCTGCCTGCCAAACCTGATCGTAAAGATTCCAAGATTTTAATCCATTGATAAAAATGGAATCGACCTCTTGTAACATTCGTACTTTCTCTGCGGTAATGTCACCCAAAATTCTGATGCCCAATCCGGGTCCCGGAAAAGGATGACGGCCCAGGAGTTCAGAATCGATCCCGATACTTGCACCTACCCGCCTTACTTCGTCTTTAAACAACATCTTCAGTGGCTCCACCAGCTTTAGCTTCATATAATCGGGCAATCCACCCACATTGTGATGTGATTTGATGGTAGCAGAGGGGCCATTGACAGAAATGGATTCGATTACATCGGGATAAATGGTACCTTGAGCCAACCAACTTACTCCTGGTGTTTTCTTGGACTCATCATCAAAAACATCAATAAAAGTATTCCCGATGATTTTTCTTTTTTTCTCCGGATCGGTCTCTCCTGTCAGAGCTTTTAGGAATTGATCAGTGGCATCAACCCCTTTGACGTTCAATCCCATCCCTTCGTATTGATTCAGTACACTCTCAAACTCATTTTTTCTCAACAAACCGTTATTGACAAAAATACATTGCAGATGTGGGCCAATAGCTTTGTGAAGTAAAACCGCTGCCACTGTGGAGTCAACGCCACCCGATAATCCCAAAATCACTTTTTGGTCACCTACGGTTTCCCGAATTTCTTTTACGGTCATTTCCACAAAAGAATCGGGAGTCCAATCTTGTTGAACTTTGGCAATTTTAATCAAAAAGTTTTCCAAAAGTATTTTTCCATCGGTTGTATGATAAACCTCCGGGTGAAACTGAATTCCAAAAGTAGTTTCTCCCTCAATACAATAGGCGGCGTTTTTGACATCTTCGGTGCTGGCCAGTAAGATGCCTCTATCAGGCAATTGGTCGATCGTATCGCTATGGCTCATCCAGACTTGGCTGCCTTTATCAACTCCTTCAAAAAAGGTTTCCCCGGACTGAATAAAAGATAGATTTGCCCTGCCGTATTCACGGGTGTTGGAGGGTTTGACTGCCCCTCCGGAGAAATGAGCCAAATACTGCGCACCATAACAAACCGCCAACAAAGGTAATTTACCTCTTATGGTAGAAAGGTCGGGATGAGGCGCCTCCTCGGATCGAACTGAATAGGGAGAGCCGGAAAGTATGACGGCATTGAACTCCTCGGTGTTCTTTGGTGGATTGTTAAAGGGATGGATTTCACAATAGATGAATAGTTCTCTAACACGTCTGGCAATCAATTGGGTGTATTGTGACCCAAAATCAAGAATCAATACTTTGTCTTGCATATACCAAAAGTACGATATATTCAGATGTTTTGAATTGACAAAAAAAGGATTTTATTAAAAAAAAATGTTGGTAAATCTCAGCCCTCAATTACAGAAAATTCAGCGGATAGAGGCTCAAAAGTTTCCATCAGAAAATCGATAAATTCACCGCCGTATTGAAGATAAAAATCACTAAAGTTTTCCACCCTTTCTTGCAGTTGTCCTCCGGGAAAAAGTTGTTCCTGTAATAGTACCAAACGCTCCACGTGATCTTTCAACTTTATCTTTTGGGCTTTGAGCAGGCGATCCTCCAAACGGTCAATCCCCTTAAATTGCTTGGACTTTTGAGCTTTGACCGCTCCCTCAAAGGAGGCGTCCGTTTTTAGGATCAGTGACTCTAAATGTTCAAACTGTTCTTCTAAGAGATTTTTAAAAGATGACAAATTCAAATCAATATTACTGATCTGCCTGACCTTTTTGTTGATCAACGCATTTCTTTTGAGAAAGAGATCTTTTAATTCCAGTTTGAACTTGCTGATTTTACGGATATTTTTTTCACTGATCACCAAGGCCGAGTCCCGTATAATCAAAAGCGGAAAAGGAACCTTTTGGGCATCAAAAAAAGATTTCAACTCCAGCCAATAGGCCAGCTCGGCACCGCCGCCTAAATAAGCAATATTGGGTAAGATGACCTCCTGATAGAGGGGGCGCATTAGGACATTGGGCGAAAACATTTCTGGGGATTGCTCAATCCAATCCATCATTTCTGATGCATCAATACTTTCCTCTTTTCCCTCCCTCGAAAAACCATTTTCATTTTTTACCAACCGATGTCTTTTGCCGTTTTCCAAAAAAAACAAATGCAGATCTCGCGGATTGACTTGAGGCTTGTAATGAGGATTGTAATCCTTTTTTAGGTTTTCAATTTGGGAAAGCACACTTTGTGCACAACTTTGTTTTTGTAAGTCTTCCTTTAGATAAGGCACAAAGTGTTTTTTTAGTGCCTTATCATCGGCATCGATGATCAACAGCCCATAGACCTCAAAAAGGGAATGCACAAAGATCCTGGTCGCATGGGACAGATCACCTCCGGTCTCATAGCTTTTTTTGATTAAAGTTTTTAATGCATTGGCATTGATACTGCTGCCCAGTTCTTGTTTGAATAAATCCAAAAGCGGCTTTAAACTCCGGGTTTTTATTTTTCCCACAGCGCCACCCGACTCGGTATTCCATTGGAATTTTTTACCACGGAAAATAAATGCGCTGATTTCTTCAAAGTCGTGGTCTTCGGTCGCCATCCAATAAATGGGAACAAAATTCAAATCAGGAAATTGCTCTTTGAGTTGCCGGCATAGTTTAATGGTACTCACAATTTTGTAGATAAAATAGAGCGGTCCAGTCATCAAACACAACTGATGTCCGGTGGTAACCGTTAGAGTATTCTCATTTTCGATAAGTTGGAGGTTCTCAGCTACCGAGGAGGATGTCTCTATAACACTGTACTGTTGGTTTAGCGTCTCACAAAGCGATTTTCTGATCTTTGGAGAAAAATCTTTCTTTTTTTTTAATGCTTGTTGGTAAAGGTTTTCAAAACTGGGGACACCACTGTGAAATGACTGTAATTCCTTTTTATCGTTTAGATAATCGCACATCAATTCGGAAAAATATCCGGTATCGATAAAGGGAATATGATGCGCTTTCATGACCATTTTAGCTTAAAGATAGGAGTGTTTTTTTAATCTCCAAGCGGGTTGGTTTTTATTGGAATGCCATATAGGTCAAAATCGGTTGCATCTGTGATTTCAACATCTGTAAAATCACCAAGCTTGAGGTAAAACTTTTTTGCATCGATCAACACTTCGTTATCCACATCTGGAGAGTCGATTTCGGTTCTGCCTACAAATTGTTCCCCTTGCTTTCGATCAATCACGCATGTGTAGATTTTACCGACCTTTTTTTGATTCTGTTCCCAAGAGATTTTGGATTGAATTTTCATGATTTCGTTGGCACGCTCCTGCTTGATCAACTCGGGTACATTGTCCTCAAATTGATGGGCATGGGTATTTTCTTCATGGCTGTAGGTAAAGCATCCCAAACGCTCAAATCGCATGGCTTTTACCCATTGCTTAAGGGTAATAAAATCAGCATCTGTTTCGCCGGGATAACCGACAATCAGTGTTGTTCTCAATGCGATTTCAGGCAGTATTTTCCGGATATTTTTAATCAGATCCGTTGTCTTTTTTTGAGTCGTACCCCTGCGCATGGATTTAAGAATGGGATCAGAAATGTGCTGTAACGGTATGTCTAAATAATTACAAATCTTAGGCTCATTCTTCATCACCTCTATGACCTCCATGGGAAAACCGGTAGGAAAGGCATAGTGCATTCGTATCCATTGTATCCCCGACACCTTAGCCAAAGCCCGAAGTAAGTCGGCCAATCGCCTTTTTTGGTAAAGGTCCAGACCGTAATAGGTCAAATCTTGTGCGATCAACAGCAGTTCTTTGACTCCATTTTGTGCCAGTTTTTCAGCCCTTTGAACCAATTCCTCTATGGGAGTAGAACGGTGTTTACCTCGCATCAGCGGAATGGCACAAAAAGAACAGGGTCGGTCGCAACCTTCGGAAACTTTAAAGTAAGCGTAATTTTTGGGGGTTGTCGTCTGGCGCTCTCCCAACAATTCGTGTTTGTAATTCGCCCCTAAGGCCTTGAGCAATTGGGGTAAATCGGTGGTGCCGAAATAGGCATCCACTTGTGGCATCTCCTTTTCCAAATCCGGTTTGTAACGCTCACTCAAACAGCCGGTAACAAAAAGCTGATCGATATCGCCAGATTGCTTTTTTTGAATTTGCTCCAAAATGGTATTGACTGATTCCTCTTTGGCATTGTCGATAAAGCCACAGGTATTGACCACCACAATATTTCCTTCTTCCTCATGAACCACATTTTTATCATTGGCTTTTAACTGTCCCATCAATACCTCCGAATCATAGAGATTTTTGGAACAGCCCATGGTGATGACATTGATCTTGTTTTGCTTTCTACTTTTGGTTCTCAACAGCTTTTATTTAATACAGTTCAACATCTAATTGTTTTTGTAGAAATGCCAGTGCGGCCAGTTCAGCTTGATGGTGATTGGGAGTACTCAAATGAGAAATGATAACATGATCTCCTGCTTCGGGAAAAGCTACTTTTTGTTTTTTATCTTCGGGGGTGCCCAGCTGTTCAAACATCTGCAACATGGCAGGTATGGAGACTACCTTATCTTGTTCCTCCTCATTTTTATAATAATATCCCATAAAGACAGGAGCGGTAATCCTTTGAAAAACCTCGGGACGCATCCCCGTTTCCACCAATTTTTGCAATTCAACAGTGGACTCCAAGCGGTAACGGATCGTCCAGTAGTTCTTTTTCTCCTCCGTAATATTGTTCATGTTGTGGTATTTACTCCCCAGTACCCATTCGGCAATTTGAAGTCCCCAGGGCAAAGTCAACAGTTTGGATTTGGGATCGTAAATTTCGACATTGGGGCCAAAAAGTAACAAAGCAGCGATTTGTGGATCATTACCCAAAATCAAGGACAGCGTCCCTCCGGTGGAACTGGAAATGACAATGACTTTTTCACCAATTTTTTTGGCGATTGCCAAGGCCTCTTTTGCACTATCAAGATATTTTTGACCCGTAAAATTCAACATGGGTTCCTCTTCGATCAATCCGTGATCACTTAACCGTGGCAGGTAAAGATTGGCTTTGAGTGCACGAGCAATATTACGGTGCAAAGGATCACCCTCACCACTACTGGCAGAAAAACCGTGTAGATATAATACGCTGTAGGCTGTTTTTTGCGGGATGGAATCATAAAACTCAAGTTTAGCAGCATTATCCAATTTAACATTGTCCATAACTGCCTCTTTAGCGTTAATCCAATCATTAAGTTTGGAAATGGTAGATGAAATTTCAGGCTGTTGTGACTCCAAATTGGGAGCTTCTATTTCTGGCCCTATGATAAAGAGTCCAAATAAAACTGATAATACAAACAGCGTATTTTCTATAATTTTCATCGAAAAAGCTTAACTGAAAAAACTCCCTACAAAGGCTGTAGCATTAAACAACTGTAAGTCTTCCAATCCTTCCCCTACGCCAATATACTTTACAGGGATCTGGAATTGATCGGAAATCCCCATAACAACTCCACCTTTTGCCGTTCCATCAAGCTTGGTAATGGCCAGGGCGGTTACTTGTGTGGCAGCGGTAAATTGTTTGGCTTGTTCAAAGGCGTTTTGGCCAGTGGATCCATCCAATACCAAAAGTACTTCATGGGGAGCATTTGGAACCACTTTATCCATTACTTTTTTGACTTTTCCCAATTCATTCATCAGGTTGATTTTGTTGTGCAATCGCCCTGCGGTGTCAATGATGACCAAATCACTTTTTTGAGCTACAGCCGACTGTAATGTGTCAAAAGCAACAGAAGCAGGATCACTGCCCATTTCTTGCTTGACAATATCCACACCCACACGATCTGCCCAGATCTGCAATTGATCAATGGCACCGGCCCTAAAAGTATCCGCTGCACCCATCATTACCTTTTTTCCTCCGGCTTTGTAGTAATGCGCCAACTTGCCTATGGTGGTTGTTTTGCCCACTCCATTTACACCAACCACCATAATCACTTGCGGTTGATTAGGTAATGCCGAGTCGAAACCTTTTACCTCCTCTTCTTGATGTTTGTTGAGGAGGGTGGTAACTTCCTCACTTAAGATTTGTCCCAATTCTGATGTGCCAAGATATTTATCTTTGGCCACCCTTGTCTCCAAGGCTTCAATGATCTTAAGCGTAGTAGCCACTCCTACATCAGATCGAATCAAGACCTCTTCTAGTTCATCAAGAATATTTCCGTCGATCTTTGACTTACCTGCAATTACTTTGCCCAATCTAGAGAAAAAGGATTTTTTAGAGGCAGAAAGGCCTTTGTCCAATTGCTCTTTTTTTTTCGGACTAAAAATCGATTTTAAAAAACTCATAAGTGTACCAATAAAAAAAGCTACTGTAAAAGTAGCTTATATTTTGGACTGATATTAAAATTATTTTTTACTAAACCAATCATTTGCGGTATCGGGATTGATGATAGCTTCAACAAAAGAATAATATTTGGAATCGATTTTCTTAACCATCTTGATGGCTTTTGTCAATTTTTTCGATCCCGTTTGCAAGGTTGCTACTGATTTCTTTGCCATAACTATTTTATTTCCTTGTGAATGGTCATACGCTTAAGGATAGGATTGAATTTTTTGATCTCCAATCGGTCTGGCGTATTCTTTTTATTTTTGGTTGTGATGTATCGAGAAGTTCCAGATTGACCAGAGTCTTTGTGTTCTGTACACTCTAAAATTACCTGAACCCTATTTCCTTTTTTTGCCATTTTTTTAATTATAATATTCCTTGCGCCTTAGCCTCTTTAATTACAGCACTAATTCCTTTTTTGTTGATAGTTTTCAACACGGAAGCTTTAATCTTTAGAGTTATCCATTTGTCTTCCTCGGGAATATAAAATCTTTTTTTGATCAAATTAATGTCAAAACGTCTTTTTGTCTTGTTCATCGCATGGGAAACATTATTTCCAAACATTGCCCTCTTTCCAGAAATATCGCAAACTCTAGACATATTGGTATTTAAATTTTAATAGCTTGCAAATTTACACTTTTTTAGATAGTTTCAAAAAATTAGAGAATAATAAAAATTATTACTTGAGTAAAATTCTATAAAGTAATTCAAGTGCTTGGTTGACCGTTTTTTGAATCACACGGGTACGGTTATTTCCCATATTAAATTTGAAGCTTTCAACCCCTTCGGACGTGGCTAATCCAATAAAAACAATCCCCTCTTCTTGCCCTAAATCACCTCTGGTAGGGCCTGCATTACCTGTAGTCGCAATAGCAAAATCAGAATTGTACTTTTTTTGAGCCCCAATAGCCATGGCAGTTGCCACGGGTCTACTAACCACACCATATTGGTTA
>JAYPMF010000068.1:0-9841 GCA_038129785.1 Flavobacteriaceae bacterium | reverse complement strand
CATTCCAACCAACTGATTTTATTGAGTGAGGTATTTTTTTCCAGAGCACATGATATGTTTTCAAAGCTCAAAGAATCTTCAGCAGAGATTTTCGGAACATCAAGTTCTTTGTTTTTTGTGTTCATGTCAGAGCAATTCCAAAATGAAATTAACAGAATAAAACTTATAGATTTAAGTTTGTACATAGTTTAAAATTAAATTAATTAATTTACAAATTGAAATTATTGCTTATGAAAACTTTTGTATTTGGAATGCTATTGGTGCTAATGACATTTCACATTTCATGCGAAAAAAAAGAATTGTATTACCAATCTGAGGATTTGGTTTATGTGGGAGATTATACCTCGGGACTTGAGGGGCCTGCGGTTGATCTCGAGGGTAATCTTTTTTTTGTCAATCCCATTAAAAGTGGCTCGGTTGGAAAAGTTGACACTGAGGGAAATTTTAGTTTATTTATTGAACAATTGCCCGAGGGAAGTACTGCCAATGGAATACGTTTTGGTCAAGATCAAAGCATGTACTTGGCAGATTATACTGGACATAATGTTTTGAAAGTAGATCTCCAGACCAAAAAAGTTGGGGTTTATGCTCACGATTCATTGTTAAATCAGCCGAATGATCTGGCGATCTGTTGCAATGATAGAATGTTTGCATCTGATCCCAATTGGAAAGAAAGCACGGGGCAGCTTTGGAGAATAGAAAATGGTCAATTTCATCTTCTATCAAAAGATATGGGTACGACCAATGGGGTTGAAGTCAGTCCCGATGAAAAAACTTTGTATGTCAATGAAAGTGTTCAAAGAAGTGTATGGGCTTTTGATCTAGACACACTCGGCAACATATCTAATAAAAAACTTTTTTATCAATTTGACGACTTTGGAATGGATGGTATGCGCTGTGATATTGAAGGGAATCTATATATTACTCGATATGGCAAAGGAACGGTGGCCAAGTTGTCACCTGAAGGAAAGTTATTGCTCGAGATTCAAATGAAAGGCAAAAAACCTTCAAATATAACTTTTGGAGGTAAAGATGGTAAAACTGCTTTTGTTACCCTCCAAGATCGAGGCTATATTGAAACTTTTAGAGTGGAAAAAGCCGGTAATTCATTTGTTAAATAAAAAATATCTGGGTCGCTCATGCATCTCAACGGTATAGATTACGCTATTGTTATTGCCTATTTTCTAATCGTATTGGGTGTAGGTTTTTCGATTGCAAAACTGGCAAGAAACAATCTGGATCAATATTTCTTGGGTGGAAATAAAATCAAATGGTATTTCCTGGGTTTGTCCAATGCCTCAGGAATGTTTGATATTTCTGGTGTTATGTGGACAGTTACCCTACTTTTTGTCTATGGTCTTAAGAGTGCCTGGATTCCTTGGTTATGGCCTGTTTGGAATCAAGTTTTTGTAATGATATTTTTGGCAGTTTGGATTAGGCGTTCTAATGTGATGACGGGAGCCTCCTGGATTCTTACTCGTTTTAGCGGTAGGGGCGGCCTTTTATCGAAAAATATCATCATTGTCTTCGCTGTTATCGGAGCCATTGGATTTATAGCATATTTCTTCGAAGGTATTGGTAAATTTTGTGCGGCCATTTTTCCTTGGGATCTGACCCTTCAAAACCAAACCCTTAGTATAAGTTCAGAAAATGCATATGCCCTTATCATTGTTGGGATTACCACATTGTATACTCTTAGAGGGGGAATGATGAGTGTGGTGGCAACAGAGGTGTTTCAATACATCATAATGACCATTTCCAGTATCGCAATTGCTGTGATTGCTTTCAATGCAGTTAATCATTCAGAAATCATAAATAGCGTACCCAAGGGTTGGGAGGAGCTCTTTTTTGGTTGGAAGATGGATTTGGATTGGTCCGGTATACTCCCGCAATTGAATGAGAAAATTGCTACGGATGGTTTTGAATGGATTGGTGCCCTTTTTATGATGATGTTGTTTAAGGGTTTTTTCTCCAGTTTGGCTGGACCTGTGCCTGGATACGATATGCAAAGATTACTCTCTACTAAAACTCCCCTTGAAGCCGCAAAGATGAGTGGCTTTACAATAGCCGTATTGTTTTCTCCACGATATCTGATGATCGCTTCTTTTGCTGTTTTGGCTATAGTATTTCTTACCCCTGATATGGCCACAAACCCTCAGATTGATTTTGAAACCATTTTGCCCATCGCCATTGCAAACTTTATTCCCTCTGGACTTAAAGGTTTGCTTTTGGCTGGACTCATGGCGGCTTTTATGGGAACTTTTGCCGCCGTAATTAACGCAGCACCTGCTTACATTGCCAATGACCTATTAAAAAACAGCTTGTTGCCTGGAAAAACAGAAAAAACTTATGTCCGCTTTGGTTATTTGTCCTCTTTATTATTGGTTGCAATTGGCGTATTTTTCGGCTTTTTTGCTGACTCTCTAAATGCCATTACCCTTTGGATCACCGCATCCCTTTATGGAGGTTATACTGCGGCTAATGTCTTGAAGTGGGTGTGGTGGCGGTTTAATGGTTATGGTTATTTTTGGGGTATGTTGTCAGGGCTATTGGCCTCTACTGTAAAACTCATCTTTTTTGTTGACTGGATTGATATTTATTTTTTCCCCATCATTTTTGCATTTTCCATATTGGGTTGCATAATGGGGTCCTACTTTAGTTCTCCTGATAACATCGAAGTGCTGAAAAGTTTCTATAAAAACGTCAATCCATGGGGCTTTTGGAAACCTGTTTTATTTGAAGTTCAAAAAGATGATCCGACTTTTTTACCCAATCGGATGTTTGGAAGAGACATGTTTAATGTAATGACAGGAATTATATGGCAGATGGCCTTGGTAGTTTGGCCTATCTTTTTGATGATTAAAAAATGGAATGCCCTTGCTCTTTCTCTTGCTGTGGTAGCAATAACCTCAATCCTTTTAAAGTATTTTTGGTATGATCCTTTAAAAAAAGAAGTTTATTAATATGGCCAATAAAATTTTAATTAAGGGGACCTTTTTGGATGAAATCAGCCACGATATTCCCCATCAAAATTGGGGTGAAAAAGAATGGTCTTTGGATTTTAAATATATGAAATCAGTGGGTATCGACAAAGTTATCTTGATCCGGTGTGGTTATAAAAACTGGATTACATTCCCTTCACAGGTATTGACCATTGAGGAAAAGGCAATTCATCCCCAAAAGGATTTGGTATCCATGTTTTTACGATTGAGTAAAGAAAACGATATGGATTTTTATTTTGGCTTATATGATTCCGGAAAATATTGGACTTCGGGTGATTATGAAAAGGAGGTTAGACTTAACTACAAAGTAATCGATGAAGTTTGGGAGCGGTACGGAAACCATAGAGCTTTTAAGGGTTGGTATTTGTCTCAGGAGTGTAACCGTAATATTGGAGGAATCATTGATCTTTATGCTGGCTTGGGTCAGTATTGTAAGCAGGTATCAAGCGGACTTCCTGTATTAATGTCTCCATATATCGACGGGACAAAAAACCTCTCTCAATACACCTCTCAAGTTCATAGAGATCAATCAATAAGTTTGGACGAACATTTTAAAACATGGGAGGCCGTCTTCGCCGGTATTCGCGATAGTATTGATGTGGTAGCTTTTCAAGATGGTCATGTGCATTATGAACAGCTTGAGGATTTTATAAGGGTTAATAAATCACTGGCCGATCAAAATCAAATCACATCCTGGATTAATTCAGAAACTTTTGACCGGGACATGCCCATCAAGTTTTTGCCAATCAAATGGGACAAATTGAGGTATAAGCTGGAAACGGCAGCCCATGCAGGAATTTCAGAGGCCATTACTTTCGAGTTCTCCCATTTTATGAGTCCACAATCTGCTTATCCTCAAGCTGGCCATCTATACAATCGTTACGTAGATTACTTAAAAGAAAAAAAATGAAAATTGTTTCTTTTTCCAAATTATATTTAGATGAACTGACCCAAGAGGTAGTTCCATTTTGGGAAAAACACAGCATTGATTCTGAATATGGAGGGTTTTATACTTGTATAAACTCCGATCATGAGGTATATGACACCGATAAATTCTTATGGTTACAGGCACGACAAGTATGGACATTCGCCACTTTATACGACCGTTTGGAAAAGAAAAAAAATTGGTTTGAGATTGCCGAGTCCGGTTGTGATTTTTTAGAGAAATTCGGACATGACGGCGATTACAATTGGTTTTTTTCCCTTCAAAGAGATGGTCAGCCGTTGGTAATGCCCTACAATATTTTTTCCTACACCTTCGCCTGCATGGCCATGGGGAAGATGCACCACATTACCGGAGAAAAAAAATACAAAATTGTGGTGAACGAGACTTTAAAAAAAATAATCCAAAGGGAAGCTAAACCTAAAGATCGTTGGGACAAATCTTATCCTGATACACGCCCCCTGAAAAATTTTGCACTGCCCATGATTCTCTGTAATCTCTTTAATGAATTGGGAGACTTGATACCCAGGGAAGAAAAAGAAAAGCATATTCATGCCTGCGTAAACGATATATTTAATCTTTTCTGGGATGAGAAAAGAGGTGTAATTCTTGAAAATATATCCTTCGACGGTTCCTTTTCCAACACTTTTGATGGTCGACTGATCAATCCTGGCCACGGCTTAGAAGCCATGTGGTTTATAATGGATTTGGGAGTACAATTGGATCAAAAGTACTGGATAGATCGAGCAGTAAAGATGGCCTTGTCAATAGTAGAAAAAGGATGGGACAAAGAGCATGGAGGTATTTTTTATTTTCTGGATGCTGAGGGCCAACCCCCTCAACAATTAGAATGGGATCAAAAATTATGGTGGGTACACCTAGAAGCTATGATCTGTTTTTTGAAAGGTTACGAACTGACGGGTTCTAAAGTCTGTTGGGGATGGTTTGAAAAAATACACCATTATGCATGGCAACATTTTAGAGATAAAGAAAGGGGTGGAGAATGGTATGGTTATTTGAACCGTTTTGGAGAGGTATTCCTTCCCCTAAAAGGGGGGAAATGGAAAGGTTGTTTCCATGTACCCCGAGCTTTGTTTCAACTTTATGAAATTTCAAAACGACTTAATATATGAGATTGAGAATAGCAAATTTGATTTTGGCATTATACTTATTGGGAATTTCTTGTGAAAAGGCTCCTTTAGAAACAGATGTATTGGTTATTGGAGGAGGTACAAGTGGGGTAGCGGCAGCACTTTCTTCAGCGCGACAAGGAGTAAAAACCTACCTGTTGGAAGAGGGACCATGGCTGGGAGGAATGCTTACTGCAGCGGGAGTAAGTGCTGTAGACGGTAATACCAAATTAACTTCAGGTATTTGGGGGGAATTTAGAGATAGTTTGATCAACCGCTATGGGAGTAAAAAAGCGTTACGGACCGGTTGGGTAAGCAATCACCTTTTTGAACCATCGGTGGGGAATCAGATCTTTCAAAATATGATTAAAAATGAAACTTTTCTAGAGCCCTATTTTGGAACTGAGGTCATTGCCATTGAAAAAAGAGAAAGGGGTTGGAAAATTAAGTTCAAAAGCTCCAGTCAAACTTTCATACTCTTTACTAAGATAGTAATTGATGCTACAGAATTGGGTGATATCGCTGCTCGAGTAGGAGCAGCCTATGATGTGGGCATGGATAGCAGAAAAACCCATGGGGAGGATATTGCCCCGGTAAAGGAGAACGACGTTATTCAGGATATGACCTATGTGATGATTTTAAAGGATCATTTAAAAGACATGACTATTGAAAAACCCCAGGGATATGATCCGGAAGTTTTTTACTGTTCTAGTGAAAGCGATCAGTGTAAAATAGGTGAAAAGATGAACAGAACCCTCTGGCCCAAGGACAGTTTGCTATCATATGGACGTTTGCCAAAAGGGAAAGTAATGATTAATTGGCCTATCAATGGCAACGATTATTATGTCAATGTTATAGAACAAACATCAGAGGAGCGACACCAATCTTTTGAAAAAGCCAAATTGAAATCCTTACAGTTTTTATATTATTTACAGAGCGAGCTGGGATTTAACACCTATGGCTTGGTTGCTGACGAATTCCCTACTGACGACGGTTTTCCTCTGATACCATATCATAGGGAATCAAGACGTATAAACGGGATCACTACCCTGACAGTCAATCATATTGCCAAACCCTATGACCAGCAACAAGCCCTATACAGAACAGGAGTTGCTGTGGGAGACTACCCGGTGGATCACCATCATGCAAGTCATCCTGATGCTCAAAATTTACCAGAACTCCATTTTTATCCCGTTCCCTCTTACAATGTCCCGATAGGGTGTTTACTCCCTCAAAACATTGATAATTTTATAGTGGCCGAAAAATCCATTTCGGTGACCAATATTGTCAATGGAACCACACGCCTGCAACCCGTTGTTTTACAAATTGGACAGGCAGCAGGTGTCATTGCGGCTTTGAGTGTCCAAGAAAACCTTTCCCCTGCAAAGGTGAGCATAAGAAAAGTACAAAACCGGCTTTTGAAACAGGGGGGATACCTTTTGCCATACTTGGACGTTCCTAAAGACCACCCTCATTTCAAAACATATCAAAGAATAGGGTCTACAGGAATTTTAAAAGGAATAGGAATGAACGTGGGTTGGGAAAATCAAACATGGTTTTATCCCGATAAGGAGCTGTCTCAGTCGGATTTGAATCATGCCCTTTTTGTATTACAACAATTCAAGCACATACCAACCCCTGATTCACGCAAAAATCAAGATATGTTACAATGGTTTAAAAAATTACATAACTTATTTTCTTCAGATAACTCGCTCCCTGATTGGATTAGGGATTCAAAAAGCCTAAATGAATTTTTAGGGATCGAAATTACTAATCGCGAGAATATCAGTCGTGGAAATTTTGCCCTCCTCTTGGACTCGATTGTTGACCCTTTCAATCGTCAACCTATTAACCATTATGGTCAATTTGTTTTGGACCAATGATTGATCATTTTAGATTTAACAGCAGTGTGGTCTTTTTTTTAGTCGAAATCATGGGGCCAACCCATTTCATAACAGCATAGCCATTTATGATTTACTACATTTGTAATATAAGAAAAATCAATGAAAAAAAACCAACAAAGGAGAAAATCTTTGGTATATCACGCTAAACCCAAACCTGGTAAAACCGAGGTAGTCCCCACCAAAAGTTATCGTACCCAAAGGGACCTTGCACTGGCATATTCTCCCGGAGTGGCAATACCCTGTCAGGAAATCGAAAAACAATTGGAAAATATTTACAAATACACGAACAAAGGCAATCTGGTTGGTGTTATTTCTAATGGAACTGCTGTTTTGGGATTGGGAGACATCGGTCCTGAGGCCTCAAAACCTGTTATGGAGGGAAAGGCACTCTTGTTTAAAATATTTGCAGATATTGATGTTTTTGACATTGAGATTAATGAAAAAGATCCCGAAAAATTCATTAAAACCGTAAAAGCTATTGCCCCCACATTCGGCGGCATCAACCTTGAAGATATTAAAGCTCCCGAGGCTTTTGAGATTGAAAATCGACTTAAAGCAGAATTGGAAATTCCTCTGATGCATGATGACCAACATGGAACGGCTATTATCTCTTGTGCTGCCTTAATCAATGCTTTGGATTTGTCTAATAAAAAAATAGAGAAGGTCAGGATCGTTATATCTGGTGCAGGTGCTGCAGCTATCTCTTGTACTAGACTATACCAAGCTTTTGGGGCTAAAAAAGAAAATATTGTTATGTTGGACAGCAAGGGTGTCATAAGAAATTCCCGTCCTAACCTGAGTAGCCAAAAAGCAGAATTTGCGACAGACCGTAAGATCGATACCTTGGCTGAGGCTATGACAGAAGCCGATGTTTTTATTGGTTTGTCACAACCCAATATTTTAGATGAGAACATGTTGTTGTCTATGGCTAAAAACCCCATTGTTTTTGCCATGGCCAATCCTACACCTGAAATTGATTACGATTTGGCTTGCAGTATCCGAGCTGATATCATCATGGCTACCGGAAGGTCTGATCATCCCAACCAGGTTAATAATGTTTTGGGTTTCCCCTTTATCTTTAGAGGTGCACTGGATGTAAGGGCAACCAAAATCAATGAATCCATGAAAATGGCAGCAGTAGAGGCATTGGCTGAATTGGCTAAACAACCTGTCCCAGAGCAGGTCAATATCGCCTATGAAGAAACCAAACTCAACTTTGGGAAAGACTACATCATCCCAAAACCTTTCGACCCTCGATTGATTGTTGAGGTTCCGATTGCCGTAGCCAAAGCCGCCATTACCTCAGGTGTTGCTCAAGAACCTATTGATGATTGGCAGCGGTATGAGGCAGAGTTGGCCGAACGATTAGGGGGACATCAAAAAATTCTAAGAATGATCCATGACCGTGCCAAATCTGATCCAAAATCTATTGTTTTTGCTGAGGCTGACCAGTTGGACATAATTAAAGCGGCTCAAATCGTTTACGAAGAAAAAATTGGAATTCCCATTTTATTGGGTAATAAAGAAATAATCCAAGATTTGATGGAGTCGATTGATTTTGAGGCAGAGGTCTCTATCATTGATCCAAAAACAGAAGAACATATCGAAAGTCGACAACTTTATGCCAGGGCCTTCTGGGAAACCCAAAAAAGAAGAGGAAAAACTCTTTACGAGTGTGATAGTTTGCTCAAAGAACGAAACTATTACGCCGCTATGATGGTCAGAGCTGGTGATGCAGACACGATGCTCTCAGGGTTCTCAAGAAAATATCCTGCAGTGGTTAAACCCATTTTGGAGGTTATGGGCAAAGCCAAAGGGGTTGATCGGGTTGCAGCTACCAATTTAATGCTCACCAAAAGAGGAATGCTTTTCCTCTCCGACACGTCAATCAATGTAGATCCCGAACCAAAAGAATTAGCCAAAATTGCCCTGATGACTGCCCAAACGGTAAAAATGTTTGGGGTAGAGCCTGTTGTGGCACTTTTGTCTTTTAATAATTTTGGATCCTCCCCTTTTCCTCAGGCCAAAAAAGTATCTAAAGCGGTCAGCTATTTGCACCGGATGTTCCCTGACCTCGTTGCCGATGGCCCAATACAATCAGATTTTGCTTTGAATAATGAAATGTTGGCCGAGCGTTTTCCCTTTTCCTTCCTAAACAATCGAAAAGTCAATACCTTGATTTTCCCCAATTTGGATGCTGCTAACATTTCTTATAAAATAATTAAGGAATTGGACAATACCCAGTCTATTGGTCCAATTTTGATGGGGCTCAGTGATTCAGCTCATATTCTTCAATTGGGAGCGTCAGTAGATGAAATTGTAAATATGGCGACCATAGCTGTCATTGATGCACAAGAAAAATTAAAATTGAAACAAAAAAATGATAACACAAATTAAAGGGAAGCTTGTTGAAAAAACACCCACCCAAGTGGTGGTAGATTGCAATGGTATTGGATATGAGATCAACATTTCATTATACACTTTTTCAAGTCTCTCATCCGATGAAAACATTAAACTGTTTACCCATCTACAAGTTCGAGAAGATGCTCATATATTATATGGTTTTTTTACTGTTTTGGAAAGAGCGGTTTTCAGGCTTTTAATCTCTGTTTCTGGTATTGGAACCAGCACGGCAAGAACCATGCTTTCTTCTCTCACTCCTGCCGAAATCCAGCATGCCATTGGAATCGAGGATGTCGCCACTATTCAAGGTATTAAAGGTATTGGCTTAAAGACTGCTCAAAGGGTCATTATTGAACTCAAAGACAAGATTAAAACCCTTCAAGGAACCGAAGAAATTCCTATTCTTAAAAGCAATACAATCAAAGAAGAAACGTTATCAGCATTAGAGGTGCTTGGCTA
>JAYPMF010000067.1:7765-9910 GCA_038129785.1 Flavobacteriaceae bacterium | reverse complement strand
CATAGGTAGGCCCTGCAGTGATCAATACCTTTTTACCTTTTAGTGGAAGGCCTGCTTTAATGTTTTTGATGATATAATCAATAATCTCTTCTGGTTCCAGCATCCTTCCCTTACCATTTAGACCACTGGCTAAAAATCCTTCTCCAACGGGCAAAACCTTATTACCAATACGATCCAATTCCTTAATGTTTTTTTGATTTGCGGGGTGTGAATACATATCCAAATCCATTGCTGGTGCAACATAAACAGGGCAGGTACAGGACAGATATGTAGCAATGAGGAGGTTATTGCACTTGGAATGAACCATAGAAGAAAGAGTATTGGATGTTGCCGGAGCGATTAGAAACAAATCAGCCCATTTTCCTAGGGCAACATGATCGTTCCATATAGGATTTTCATACAATTGCTCCGTAAAAGTAGAGCATACAGGGTGATCTGAAAGAGTAGATAAGGTAAGGGGAGTGACGAAATCCTTTGCTGAGGGTGTCATAACAACTCTTACCTCTGCGCCATGGGATTTAAATAATCTAACTATGAGCGGAGATTTGTAAGCGGCTATACCACCGGAGACACCCAGGAGGATTTTTTTTCCGCTTAAAAGACTCATAATCTACTTGTTATGATCCTCTGTGTCTCTGTGGTAGATCTTATCATTTAACCACTCTTCGATAGCAATGGCTTGGGGCTTGGGCAAACGCTCATAAAATTTTGAAACCTCTATTTGCTCTTTGTTTTCGAAGATTTCCTCTAAGCTATCATTGTGGGTAGCAAATTCATCCAGCTTTTCATGCAATTCTTTTCTAATATCCAAATTGATTTGATTCGATCTTTTGGCAATGATCGACAAAGCCTCATAAATATTTTCAGTGGGAGCCTCTATTTCCTCTCTGTTATGTGTGGAAGTTGAGATAGAGGCAGAAGAATTTCTATATTTATTCATCAGTTGCTTGTGTTTATTTTACAAATGTATTAATTTCTTTTTCGACAGTTTTAATTTTTTTTGACAAGTCTTCCTCGAACAAAGTTTCAGGATAATAACGAGTGATATTATCATGTAATTGTTTGAGGTCCAACAATCTTCGATATTTTTTAGCTTCAACGCTGTTCATTGCGATTTCGTAAGAAGCCAAAAACTTATAGTAAAGTGCTTCTTCTCTGTATTTGGAGCCCACAAACTCGACTACAAAATTATCCAAAGATTTGATTGCAGCCCTATAATCATAGATCGTGTAATATTGTTTGGCAACCTCAAATTCTTTTTTTTCGATTTTATTCTGCAACTCACTAATGAGTTGGTTGCATTCATCGACAAACTTGGATTTTGGATAATTATTCATGAAAATTTGAAGTTTTTCAATGGCAGTATTGGTCTCATCTTGATCCAAACTATAAACAGGAGACATCATATAATGAGACTTTGCAGCAAAAAAGCTGGCTTCCTCTAATTTTTGTGATTTAGGGAATGATTTAATAAAACTCTCAAACTGATACGACGCCAGATAATAATTTTTTGTTTGGAAATAAGAATCTGCAAAAAAATATATTAATCTTTCTGCCTGAGGCTTTCCCCTATATGCTGGCACCAACTGTTCTAGAAGCCTATTGGCCCTTCGATACTCGCCACTATTGTAATATTCCTCTGCAGCTTTATATTTAATATTGGTATCGACATTGTTGAGTACTTTTTGATACTCATTACAAGACGTAATTAAAATAAAAAAAAATAATGCAAAAAAAATTAAGTTAATCTTACCAGACATGGCGCGAAAATAATAAATAATTTAGAGTTTTGATCTACTAATCAAAAACGATAAATTACTAAAATTCAATTATTATCGGTTAAATTGTATAAGCAAAAAGTTTTTCAACTCCTCATTAAGTCTAAGGGACAAATCTTTGGAGGCAACTACCAGAGGAAGCCTTAAGTTATTTTCACAAAGATCCAATGCTTCCATCAAAACTTTAATTCCTGCAGGATTTCCCTCCAAGTATATCATTCGTATCAAATCTAACAAATGATAATGAAAATAATATGCCTCATCAATTTTTCTCAAAAGACCATTGTGAATAACTTTCGAATATTGCTCTGGTACCGCATTTCCAATAACTGAAATAACCCCTTTTGCACCCGCCAAAATCATGGGT
>JAYPMF010000067.1:0-7755 GCA_038129785.1 Flavobacteriaceae bacterium | reverse complement strand
GGACATTTCATCATCACCCGATAAAATCAAGAAATTTGAAGGACATATTTTTATAAGTGTCTGGGCTTGTTGAAAATCACCTGAAGCTTCTTTTATTGCAACTATATTTTTAAAATCTGTAGCCAACCGCAAAACAGTTTCAGGTGCAATATTTACACCGGTTCTCGATGGTACATTGTAAAGGATTACCGGAAGACTTGAATGGGTTGCTATGATTTTGAAATGCTGATAAAGCCCCTCTTGATTGGGTTTGTTGTAGTAGGGTGATACTGAAAGAAGTGCAGAAAATGCTGACAAATCAAACCATTCAAACATTTCTAAAAGTTCCAAGGTATGATTTCCTCCCAGGCCCAGTACAAGGGGCAATCTACCAGAATTGACATCGATGATATGATCCACCAGGCTAATTTTCTCATGTTTGTAAAGTGTAGCTGTTTCTGCTGTAGTTCCCAACACGACAATGTAGTCAACTCCTCCAGCAATTAGATGATCAACAATTACTGGTAATGCATCAAAATCAATTGTCCCATTTTTCTTGAACGGAGTAATCATGGCTACGCCATGTCCCTGAATTTCTTTCATTTCTTGTTAGTAAAAAATATTTCTAAGTATTTGATACACTCACTGATAAAAACTTCAATATTTTGGGCATCTACCTCAATAATCAAATCGTTTAATCTATGATCAATACTTTTGAAACCAACACTCAATTTTTTATTAGATTTAGCACTTAAATATTTAAGGTTAACATCATCTTGATCATAAAAATTTATCAGAACATCTGTTTTCTGCTTACAAAAATTAACCAAAGTTCCATTTAAAACTCCCAAAGCAGAAATATTTTTAGAGGTGTAGCTTCTGTTAAAATTGGCCTCATTTATTTGTTTTTGGGATTGAAAAAAAGTTAATATTCTCACATTTTTTTTTGGAATATTAAAATGATTTCCAATTCTTTGAAAATGCTCCTTGTCAACTTCAAGTCTGTGGTCAAAAATAATAGATATGATGTTTATTTTTTTTAAACTTCTATTTTTGACACTAACAGCGTTATGTTTGATCGTCTTTCTATAAACTCGATTTAAAAATCTCTTTTTTAACCAATTAAACATAATCAAAATTAAATATTAACCGAATTCAAAAATTAAAAATTATTTTATGTCAATTTATAATGCAAAATGTTATAAATAAAACAAACCATAAAATTAAGGTTTGATCATATTGAAAAAAGTGGACTCGTCAAGGATAGGAATTCCCAATTTTTCAGCTTTATTTTTTTTACTGGGGCCCATCCCTTCCCCCGCCACCAAATAACTTGTTTTGGTGGAAATAGAACTCATCACTGTACCTCCTATAGATTCAATTTTTTCTTTTAAATCCTCTCTGGAAGTAGTTTTGAACACCCCGGAAATAACAAACTTTTTATTATCGAATAGGGAATTGGTTATTGTTATTTTATTTTGGGATTCAAAATGTAATCCTTGCGATCTCAATCGATCTATTAACAAGATATTTCGGTGATCACTGAAATAATCAATTAAACTTTCAGCGATACGATAACCAATCTCATCCACTTCTATAAATTGTTCGCGTGTGGCCTCCCTCATGTTATCAATAGACTCAAAAGCCTTTACCAACTTTTTGGCAACTGTTTCTCCAACATATCTGATACCTAATCCAAACAATACTTTTGTAAAAGGTTTGCTTTTTGAGACCTCAACACCTTGAAGCAAGTTGTCTACAGATTTTTCAGCCATTCGTTCCAAGTGGAGAAGTTTTTCACGATCTAAAAAATACAGATCTCCAACGTTTTCAATAAGACCATTTTGATAAAGTAATAATACCGTTTCGCTTCCCAATCCGTCTATATCCATTGCTTTTCGTGAGATGAAATGCTGAATTTTTCCTACAATCTGAGGAGAGCAATCGTATTGATTTTTACAATAATGTTGTGCTTCTCCTTTTTCTTTAACTAATTTATACTCGCACTCTGGACAATGCGTAATAAAAATTATTTCTGCGGATTTAGGAGGACGATTTTCTGATTTAACCTCCACGATTTTGGGGATAATTTCTCCACCCTTTTCGATATAAACACCATCTCCAATTCTGAGGGCCAACTTTTCAATTTGATCTGCATTGTGTAAGGAAGCTCGCTTGACTATAGTTCCCGATAGAAGTACAGGACTGAGATTGGCTACCGGTGTAATGGCCCCGGTTCGTCCTATCTGATAACTTACCGATCTTAATTCGGTAAGTGCACGCTCTGCTTGAAATTTGTAGGCTATTGCCCAACGAGGAGATTTGGCCGTATATCCAAGTTTTTCCTGTTGGTCAAAACGGTTGATCTTGATCACCACTCCATCTATTTCGTATGGCAAACCAACCCTGTTTTGGTCCCAGTGATCTAAATAACTAAAAACATCTTCGATATTAGAGGCTAAAATTGCTGTCTGAGGAACCTTAAAGCCCCAAGATCTGGCTTTTTCCAATCCTTCCATTTGAGATGTGATACTCAACTCCTCCCCTGCCAATGCGAACAATAAGCACTCCAATGGTCGTTCTGCTACCTGTCTACTGTCCTGAAGTTTAAGTGATCCAGAAGCAGTATTCCTTGGATTCATAAAAGGCTCTTCACCCATCTTAATCCGCTGATCATTAATGGCTTTAAAACCATCGTAAGGCAAAACAATTTCGCCTCTAATTTCAAAAAAATCAGGATAATCACCTTTCAATTTCAATGGAATAGTTGGAATCGTTTTAAGATTAAGTGAAATATCATCACCCTGAGCACCGTCACCTCTTGTTACACCTCTTAAAAACTTACCCCTCTCATATGTAAGGCTAATAGATGCTCCATCATACTTTAATTCACAAGTAAATTCAAATTTTTCATCACCCAATGCCTTTTTTAGACGACTTACCCATTGCAATAGCTCCTCCTTGGAATATGTATTCGAAAGAGAATACATCGGGTAGCGATGGACTTGGGTTTTGAAATTTTTAGTTAAACCACCTCCCACCCTCTGGGTTGGAGAATTGGGATCAAAAAATTCAGGGTGTTGACGCTCTAATTCTATAAGTGTGTTAAGCATTTGGTCAAAGTCAAAATCACTGATATTAGGAGCATCCTCTATATAATATAGGTAATTGTGCTCGTGTAACAGATCCCTTAGCTCCTTGATTTTATTCCTGATGTCCATTTATGATTTAACCGCTTTTAACATTCTATTTTTTCCAAAAATATCATTTCTAACTTCAATATCCTTAAAAGTACCGGTTTTAATGAAAGCTACGAGATCCTCAGTGTATTTTGGATTGATCTCTAGGTAAAAACATCCATTAACCTTAAGACAAGAATTAGCCAAAAAAATTATTTTTTTGTAAAAATAGAGTGGCTCCCCATTAGGAGTGAATAGAGCCAAATGAGGCTCATGATCCAGAACATTTGGTAACATTTCCTTTTTTTCGTTGGGTTCGATATAAGGCGGATTAGAAATAATAACATCTAAAGGCTTGTGCCAATTCTCCAACCTACTCATATCTTGGTGGACAAAATGGATTTCTGCATTGTGTAATACAGCATTTTTTTGAGCAACCTTAAGGGCAGCTTTTGATACGTCTAATGCTTCAATTTTAAATTTTCTTTGCTCTTTTGCTAGACTTATGGCAATGCAACCACTCCCTGTTCCCAATTCCAATAAATTACAATGATGTTCTTCATCTTTATAATCACTTAGAACCCATTTGACCAACTCTTCAGTCTCCTGACGAGGTATTAAAACATGTTCGTCAACATAAAATGTTCTTCCATAGAAATAAGATTCATTTAATATATATTGTATAGGCCTGAATTTTTTTAACTCATTTAAAGCGATGGTTAATTGTTGTAATTCTTCATAGTTGAGCCGATAATCGGGATTCATAATTAGAAAGGTTGGTGGCCATTGAAAATAAAAATGTGTCAATCGACGATAAAACGAAGTAATCTCAGATTTTGGATATTGGTTTTTTAAAGAAGAATTAAATTTATCTCTGAATTTATTTAATAGCATATGTAAAATTAACACAATCATTTTTGACTAAATTTGATGTTCGATAAGAATTTGGTCTGAAAAATGAGTGATACCCGTTTTATGCAACGAAGTCTAATGCTCGCCAAAAAGGGTTTGGGATATACCTATCCAAACCCATTGGTGGGCTGTGTGATTGTTCATGAGGGTAGAGTCATTGCTGAGGGTTGGCATAAAAAGGCAGGTGGAAACCATGCTGAAAGGGAGGCTATTCTGAAAGTAAAAGATTCAAACCTACTGCTTAAGAGTACACTTTATGTTAACCTAGAGCCCTGCGATCACCATGGAAGGACACCTCCTTGTACAGATCTGATCTTAGAAAAAAAAATACCAAGAGTAATCATTGGATGTCTCGATCAAAACAAAAAAGTTTTGGGCAAAGGCCTCAAAAGACTTCAAGAAGGGGGATGCGAGTTTAAAATCGGATTTTTTGTGTACTAATGTAAAAGTCTAATTTGTCGTTTTTTTAGTTTTCATAAAAAAAAACGGCCCTATGTTATATTGAAATGGGCCGAAAGTAATGACGGTTTTATTGCCCCAAATGAATCTCACAAAAAATACTGGTTAACCGATCCAATGTCAAAACAACTTGTTCACCAATGGAGAAGCCAAGAACAAGCCATAATGATCGGAGTGCAAACAGCACTGAATGACAACCCGAAATTAAACACACGATTGTGGAAGGGAAATAATCCCATTGCAGTGGTCATTGACCCTAAACAAAGATTGTCCAAATGTATTATAAATTTAAATTTAAAAAGTAATGAATTTATTACCATAAGAGATTTATATAAAAGATCAGAAAAAAACCCACTAGTAGCAAGAGAAATTTTAGATCAACTTAGTGAGAAGAAATTACAATCTGTCATAATTGAAGGAGGGACCAAAACCCTTCAACATTTTATCGATGCCAATTTATGGGACGAGGCGAGAATTTTTGTTACCAAAGCAAAATTAAAATCAGGTCTTAAAGGTCCAAAGATCAATAGAAGTTTGATTCACAATTCGACCAAAATCAATGAAGACATACTCATAACACTTTACAGGGATTCAATGATCTCTAAAAGTTCCTGAGGGCATCTTACTGGTAGTTTTGCTTTTCTTTTTAAAAAAGCCAATGTGGTAGAACCAGAAGCAAGCTCTTTTTGTAACTCATTTACGATAATATAATTTATATTAATGGTTGCCTTGGGGATTTCATGAATCGACAATTTAATCCTCAATAAATCTTCAAAAAATGCCGGTGATTTATATTTAATATTAGCAGAAACAACTGGCATTACTATACCTTGCTTCTCTAATTTTGTGTAGGAAAAACCTATTGAATTTAGCCACTCTATTCTGGCCAATTCAAAATAATTAAGATAATTACTGTGGTGAGCAAATCCCATTTGATCTGTTTCTGAATATCTTATTTTGAAGGTTTTTGTAGTGTAATTTATCAAGTTTAATCAATTAAAGTTGTTGTAATTTATTGTCTCATAATTTCAAAAAAAAAAATTAAAAAATCAACCCAAAAAAATATTTTTTTTTAGATATTTATTTCAATATTTGCACTGTAGTCAAGTACTCATCTACAAACTGTAATCCTAAATGAAAAAATCAATATTTTAAAACTTGAATGGAGATCTCTGCTGAAAAAGTCTGGAACAATTGCTTGATCTTCATCAGGGATAATATTCAGCAACAGGCATATAAAACATGGTTTGAGCCAATCGTCCCACTAAAGACTACCGAAAACTCTCTCAGTATTCAGGTTCCTAGTAAATTTTTTTATGAATGGCTCGAAGAACACTATGTTAAAATTCTTAAAGTAGCACTGACACGTGAGTTAGGAGATGAGGCAAAATTGATCTATGTAATAAAAATGGAAAATACTTTTGGAAACAAAACTCCGTTTACCGAAAGTATTCCTAGTAGTAATCAATCCGGTGTTAATGCTCAACAAGTTGATGCTCCCCTTCAAGCTTATTCCAGCGAGCTAAAAAATCCATTTGTCATTCCTGGAATCAGAAATCTTCAAATAGAATCTCAACTCAACCCAAACTACAATTTTGAGAATTTTTTAGAAGGTGACTCAAACAGACTTGCACGATCTGCTGGAGTAGCTGTTTCCAAAAAACCTGGAGGAACCTCCTTCAACCCATTAATGATCTTTGGAGGGGTTGGTTTGGGTAAAACCCACCTGGCCCATGCCATAGGGGTTGAAATCAAAAATAAATATCCTGACAAAACTGTACTCTATATCTCTGCTGAAAAATTTACTCAGCAATATATAGAGTCTGTTAAGAAAAATTCACGTAGTGATTTTATCCACTTTTATCAAGTGATCGATATCCTTATCATTGATGATGTTCAGTTTTTTTCAGGCAAGTCAGGTACCCAAGACGTATTCTTTCACATTTTCAACCATCTACACCAAAATGGAAAACAAGTTATAATCACATCTGATAAAGCGCCTGTAGATATGCAAGACATTGAGCAGCGTTTACTTTCCCGATTCAAATGGGGGCTCTCTGCTGAGCTTCAAACTCCCGATCTGGAAACTAGAATTTCCATTCTTAAAAATAAAATGTTTAGAGACGGCTTAAGTATTGATGACCACATCATAGAATACGTCGCAAAAAACATAAAGAATAATGTTAGAGAACTAGAAGGTGCTATTATTTCATTAATTGCTCAATCCTCCTTCAATAGAGTGGAGATCAACTTGGAATTAGCCAAGGATATTGTAAATAAATTTGTCAAAAATACTAAGCGGGAAGTATCCATTGACTATATTCAAAAAGTAGTTTCGGAATACTTCCAAATGGATGTTGCTACCCTTCAATCCAAAACCAGAAAAAGGCACATTGTTCAAGCCCGTCAGCTGGCCATGTATTTTGCTAAAAAATTTACCAAAGCTTCGCTTGCAAGCATTGGGTCTCAGATAGGTAAAAGAGATCACGCAACAGTTCTTCACGCATGTAAAACTGTAGATAATCTTAGTTTTACCGACAAACAATTCAGAAAGTACGTTGAGGACCTCAACCAAAAGCTCTCTCTCTAACCACTAAAAGTGAAAATATCTATTTTAATGGTATGCCTGGGAAACATTTGTCGTTCTCCTCTGGCAGAAGGTATTTTGAAAAATAAATTACCCAAAAATAACTTTAGAGTAGACTCTGCTGGAACCTCTGGCTATCATATCGGTCGAGCTCCAGATATTAGAAGTATAGAAATTGCAGCACAAAATGGAATTGATATCAGCAATCAAAAAGCCAGAAAATTCACCCCAGATGATTTTGATCAGTTCCATAAAATCTTTGCAATGGATTGTAGCAATCTTAATCATATTAAACAAATGGCTAAGACTTCGAATGATTTAACCAAAGTGGGCTTATTATTGGTAAATGAAGACGTTCCCGATCCATATTATGGAAATATAAACAGTTTTAAAAAGATTTATCATCTTATTGATCGAGCCTGTGAAGAATTGAGCGACAAACTTCAAAAAATGCAGTCATGAACCCAACCTTGTATCTCATTCCAAGTCCTTTGGGAAAGAAATTCAATCAAGACGCTTTTCCTAAACAGATAAAATCCATTATCGAAAAATTGGATTATTTCATCGTAGAAAATGAAAAAGAAGCACGGAGATTAATCAAAAATATAACACCCGAAAAAAAACAATCCACCCTAAAAC
>JAYPMF010000066.1:1725-9944 GCA_038129785.1 Flavobacteriaceae bacterium | reverse complement strand
CAACCAAGCTGTTTCGAGTACATACCTTTAGTGACTAGATTTCTCATCGCATGAGAAAAACGGTCAAATTCCACAACTTTGATGTTGTTAATCCAATGTTGAACTTTTCCTCCCGAGACGATGATTCTGGCTCTATTCCATCGATCTGGGCCATTGGCTCTGATATCCTCACGACTTGGTTCAGAAAGGTTTTCCGCTGCGATCAGATCATACAAAGAACCTAAGGTTCTGTTGCCTTCCACTCCCTTGTCATAATCTGCGTGATCTTTGTCAAGTACTTGGAACTCCATTCCAATATTTCTTCCGTCTCCCCTTTTAAGTGCATCGACAAAATATTTGATTCCACTATTACCCCCTTTTTTGAACATAAAATCAACTTCCAACTCAAAGTTGTCAAATTTTTCTTTTGTAACTATATCACCAGATCTTTTGAAATCTTTTTTTTTATCGTGTTTCAAAAAGTGAATGGTTCCATCGACTATTTCGATCCCGTTTTTTGGAAAGTAATCTGATTTAGAACCTTTCCAACCATCTGTAGTTTTTCCATCCCACAGTAATCTCCAGCCTTTTCGCTTCTCTTCTGAGGTGAGAGTATTATTCAAATAACTAATTTGTCTTGCATGCGGTTGATTTTTTGTTCTGTACTTCTCTAGGTTTTCAGTTGCAATTTTGATGTTTTTCCACTTGATAGTTTTTCCCTCTTGCGCTTTGTCTCTGATGGAATGCACCTGCAAGGCAATAAACCCTTTGTCGGTCATATCATCCACAAGATTGGCACATTGAACTCCATTCATAAAAGTTTTGATAGAATTTCCAATGGCTTCAATTCTAACCTTGTTCCAGCCACCATTATTAAAGGCAGCACCACCCCTTGTGTTGATTGTAAGTGGATATAACCAACCTCTTCGACCTTCATCATAAATTCCAGCAGACCAGGCTCTCCTACTGGTATCCAGTTCAGATTGATAGCCGTGAACACGACCATTCTTATATTCTTTTAAAGAGTTTGAACGAAACTGAATACCGGAATTCAGCCCTGGAGTAACATGCACTTCCAACTCTAAAATGAAATCAGCATACTTTTCTTTGGTACATAAAAAAGTATTAGGTGTTCCTGTTCTTGAGGTACCTACAATGGAATTGTCCGCAATATGATACTTTGCTGTTCCGTTTTTTATTTCCCATCCAGACATATCTTTTCCATTAAAAAGAGATTTCCACTCTGTCTGAGCTGCTGCGTTAGAGCCCATAAAAAATGCTATTGATAGGATGATCAGTTGTCTAAAAAAGTTAAATTTGATTTTCATTATTCAATTTAGTTTAATTGTGTGCGTACACGCAAATGTAACAAAAAATAGTTTCGATTTACCATTTAAAAAAACCATTATAATGAATTCTAAATTGATTTTAATTTTGTGTTTATTGTTTATCGGTTGTGGCAAATCAACTCAGAAAAAACAAAATCAAACCCCCAATATCATATTTATTATGTCTGATGATCATACAAGCCAGGCATGGGGAATATATGGAGGTGTTCTGGAAAAATATGCAATCAACCAAAATATTAAAAGATTAGCTGCAGAGGGAGTGGTTTTGGAAAATGTTTTTTGCACCAACTCTATTTGTGTTCCCAGTCGGGCCTCCATACTTACAGGCCAATACAGTCATAAAAATCAGGTTTATACGCTTTCTGATGCCCTTGATGCTAGTCAACTCAATGTAGCCCAACTGATCAAAAGATCAGGTTACCAAACTGCTCTTATTGGAAAGTGGCATTTGAAAGACAAACCATCTGGTTTTGATCATTTCAATATACTGCCTGGACAGGGTAGGTATCACAATCCTATTCTAAAAAATGATGACAATTGGGAATACGGAAACAAAGGTGGCAAGGAGTTCAAAGGCTTTTCTGCCGATGTGATTATGGATGAATCTCTAAAGTGGTTGGATCAAAGAGATAAGGAAAAGCCCTTTATGTTGATGACCCATTTTAAAGCCACCCACGAGCCTTTTGACTATCCCGAGCGGTTCAAAAATTTATTTGAATACGATACGATTCCCGAACCTATTTCATTGCTGGATTTTGACCGCCGACACTCTGGTAGGAGTTTTGACGGACAAATATTGGAAATTCTTGCAGAGCGTTGGCGGCAAGCCTCCATCAAAAACAATGGTCGTTACCCTGGGCTTCCTTTTGACACAGACGGTCTGGACGCTACTCAGTCTAGAAAGAAAACCTATCAAAAGTTTGTTAAAGACTTTTTAAAATCGGCCGCAGCAATAGACGATAATATCGGAAGAATGTTGAACTATTTGGATGAAAATGGCTTGATTGACAATACCCTGATCATCTATACCTCCGACCAAGGATATTTTTTGGGCGAACACGGCATGTTTGACAAGCGAATGTTTCTGGAGGAATCTGCTCGCATGCCTTTTGTAATCCGTTTTCCTAAGGAAATTCCAGCCGGAAAAAGGATAGACGATATTGTACTAAATATCGACTTTCCCTCACTGCTACTTGATTATGCGGGTATCCCTCAACCTGAGCAATTCCAGGGAGAAAGCTTTCGTAAAAATCTCAAAATGGAGGCTACTGACCAGTGGAGAGACAAAATGTATTACAGATATTATGCTCATGCTCTCAATCGACCCGCCCATTTGGGTATTCGTACAAATCATTATAAATTAATTTTTTACTATGGCCTCTCGCTGGGGATGAAGGGAACCTATACCGATCAAGCCACCCCTCCCGCTTGGGAATTTTATGATTTGATAAACGACCCATTAGAACTCAAAAATCAATACAATAATCCGGAGTTCAAAAATATCATTGCTGAGTTAAAAAAGGATTTAGTAGAATTGAGAGAGCAAAATGGTGACGCTCAAACCGATGGAGCTGAGATGAAAAAAGTAATTCAAGAGAACTGGTAAATTAAAAATTACAAAAACACTTAGCATATTTTAATGATAACAACTAAGCTGGTTTTATGACAGTTATATTTTAAAATGAAAAAAATATTTCTAATTATTATTCTTCTTCTTTTGACAACGGCCTGTGAATTGAAAAAAAAGACAATGTCAACTCGGCCTACTAATGTTCTTTTTATTGCAGTTGATGACTTAAGGCCTGAATTGGGAATCTATGGAAATCCAGTAATTAAAAGCCCCAACATAGACCAATTGGCTAAAGAGGGTAGTTTTTTTACCCGACATTATGTGCAAGTTCCCACTTGTGGTGCATCCCGTTACAGCTTAATGACAGGGCTTAGACCAAGAAAAAGAATTCATATTGACAATCGGGTTTTTTATCGCGAAATGGCCAAAAGAAATGAAGAACAGCTCCCAGAATCTTTTGTACATCACTTTAAAAGAAATGGTTACACCACGATTGGAATAGGAAAATTAAGTCACTCTGTAGATGGATTGGTTTATGGATACGAAGAAAAACCCTCTGAAGTAAAAGAGATGCCTCATAGTTGGGATAGATTTGTATTCAACCCTGGTAAGTGGAAAACCGGATGGAATGCTTTTTTTGGCTATGCCAATGGAGAAAATCGTCAAAGCTTGAAGGGACAAGTAAAACCTTACGAAGAAGCAGATGTCTCCGATGATGGATATCCTGATGGATTGATTCTTAAGACTGCTATAGAGGAGTTAAATAAATTAAAAGCTCAACAAAAACCATTTTTTCTGGGCGTGGGATTTTTCAAACCTCATCTGCCTTTCAATGCCCCAAAAAAATATTGGGATTTGTACGACAGACCCTCTATTCCTATTGCCTCAGATCCTTTTATTCCTCTAAACGTTCATGTTCAAAGTATCGGAAAAATGGGGGAGTTTTATAATTATAAATTGTCAGACGAAAAACCAACACTTGACCAGTCAGTTTCGGATGGGTATGCTAGAAAATTGATTCACGGATATTATGCATCTATCAGTTATATAGACCATCTTATAGGCCAACTTTTGTTGGAACTTAAGTCCCTTGAATTAGACAAAAACACCATAGTGGTATTGTGGGGCGATCATGGCTGGCATCTGGGAAATGATAGAAAGTGGGGGAAACACACCCTTTTTGATCGATCCCTTAAAAGCGCTCTGATCGTAAAACTACCAGGAGTAAATCATGCTTCAAAAGAAATCAACACCATAGTGGAGACAGTTGATATCTATCCTACATTATTGGAATTTTGTGGGTTAGTCAAACCATACGAGCTAGACGGTAGAAGCTTGGTGGAATTAATTGAGACTGGAAAATCAAACCATCAAAATCGGGCATTTGGTTTTTGGAAAAACGGGCTCAGCATGAAAACTGATCGTTATCGTTTGACAAAATTTTTTAGGGAAGAAGAGCCTAAAATAGAATTATATGATCATTTATTAGATCCAGAGGAAAATATAAATATAGCTTTTGACCGCCATAAAATACTTGATTCATTAATGCCATTTTTAGAAAATGCAACCCCGAAATTTTATTTCAAATAATTATTATTTGGTGTCAATGAATATAATATTAATGTCTTTTGATATTGTCAATCAATTATTATAATGACTCAATAATCGATTTTACAACTTGGTTCGCCAGAAATTCACTTCCTTTTTCCTTGAAATGAACATTATTAGGTTTTTGTAGCTCACTAAGTCTGGGTAAAACTAGGTTATATAAATCATTAATTTTTATTTGATATTTATTCATTATTCTTAGAGCTACTTGATTATATATTTTAGGCATTCCTGGAGAGCGCATCTGTTTCCCTAACTTGTCAGGATAGGGAGTTGTGGTAGCAAAAATAAGTTTTGCTCCAGTTAGTTTTAATTTTTTGATAATTAGAATTAGGTTTCTTTCATATTCTTCAGGTGAAGCCTGATGAGGATGATTTAAGTTCTTACTGTTTTTTCCAGTAACTGGATCTATATGCTTAATATCATGTAAACCAAAATTAAAATGAATAATGTCCCATTTTTTGTTATGTAAAAAGAAGTCTATTTCTTTTTTTCCCTGAGTAGTTCCTCCGCAGCAACCTTTTGTTTTTCCATTTTCATCAATAAAATTCGGCTGGAAAACTTTTGCTTTTCCTTTTAGAATTTCCTCAACAAATGGAAAATATCCTCCTGAAATTGAATCACCAATGATTAATATTTTTGGGAGTTCTTGATTGGGCTCGGAACAGCTTAACAGAATTATTACAAACATCAAAGTACATTTCTTCATTTTATTATATTTAATTAGTAGTAGATATGGTAAGTCATTAGTTTCTAAGCCAAATCTTACTCCCTATGTTATTGTTAAAGATAAGACTTTAGATATTTAAAAATCAATAGAAAATCTGATGTAAACAATTAGTCTAATAATCAACATATGAATTAAAAAACTATTACAAATTTTTCGATCTAAATGAATCAAACAGAAGGTTAGGTATAATGAATTTTCAACTTATTTCAGACAATAAGCCTAGTTTTTATTTAATAATTAAAAACACTTGGAACAGGTGCATTTGTTTTTTCTACCCATTTATTCAATTGATTCAATAGTTCTGTCTTTTTTTTAACTTTAATTGCTGACAAGTCTTTAGTTTCTGATATATCATCTTCTAAATTATAAAGCTCAACTTTATCATATTCATAATATTTAATTAATTTCCATTCATTTTTCATTATAACAGTTAAAGGTACAGCTCTCCAATAATTTTCTTTTCCCCTGTATGTTGGTAGTCCTTCACCCCCAAGGTAAAGCGGAAAATGGAAGAACATCGGCTTCTGCCTCTTATAATCTTTTCCCAAAATTAAAGGAAGAATAGATTCTCCATCGAATTTATCTTTTTCAATATCTACTCCTGAAATTTCTGCAAAAGTAGGCATGAAATCTACCCCATTAATGGGTTCGTCAGAAACTCGACCTTTTGTAATCACTCCTCTCCAAAACATGAAACACGGGGTGCGTATGCCCCCTTCATAAAATGTTCCCTTTCCTTCCCTTAAAGGATAGTTTTGTGTATTACCAGGAACCCCACCATTGTCAGAAGCAAAAATAAATAGTGTATTCTCTAAAAGGTTTTCAGCTTTGAGTGTTTCATAAATTCTTTTTACGCTCACATCCAACTGTTCCACCTCAGCGGCATATACTGCATTAAACTCTGAAAACCCCAAGTTTTCTTTTTTGTTCTGGAAATAAGATATTCTGTCTTTTTTAGCTGACTTTGGTCCATGAACCTCCCAGTGAGCTAAATAAAGGAAAAAAGGTTCTTTTTTATTTTCTTTTATAAAATCAATTGATGCAGATGTCAATTTCTCAGCTACCAATGTGTCAGAGTAAAAACGTTTCTCTGACTTCCCAAAATTAGTTATATAGCCTATTTCTCCATTTGCGGAATTTACTTCAAAACCTTGGTTATCCTGGCCAATATGCCATTTTCCAAAACGCGCTGTTTTATAACCCGCTTGATTTAACAACTCTGCTAGAGACATAAAGTCAGGATTAAGTTGATTAATGCTTATTGGAAATGTATTAAAAGAGGAGTCCGCATCATGAGTTGGGACTTTGAAACGCATCTCATCAATAGCCCCTCCTCTTGATAGACCTTGAGGAAGATAAACTCCATGTTTTGGAGTATACATGCCACTCATCATACTGGCTCTGGAAGGAGCACAATTCGCTGCGGAAGGATAAAAACGATTAAGAATCAACCCTTCGGAGGCCAACTTGTCTATAAAAGGGGTTTCATAAAACTTACTGTATTTATTGTAACCAACATCAACCCAGCCCAAATCATCAGCATATATAATTATAATATTTGGTGGACTTTTTATTTTATTTATGTCTTTTGATTTGCATGATATTAATAATCCGATAAATACTAGCATTATTAATAATTTTTTCATAGTTCAGTTGTTAAGTTGATTCAACTATTTTATTTAAATGCAAATCAATTTATAAAATATAATTATGCTGATATTAATTAAAAGAACAATTTTCCTATACTGACTGTAAATACTTCGTTCACCAAACTTACCTGATGACAACTTGAGGTATGATTAAGCGAGTTACATTTTAATATCCCTATATTTAGCTATATATTTTCGAGAATGAAGAGGAGAAGATTTATTATTGATGGGGGTAAAGTTTTTTTAAGTGCGCTTTATATCCCCAATTTTATTTCGGAAAATCCACAGGATATTGGTATTGAAATTGAGCAGATTACTTTTGGTTCAGAACATCACTTTTTTGGATATATAGGACAATCACTTACCATTCCATGGAATAAAAATGGAAATCACATAGTTTGCTTATCCTCCTCTTTTCACGACCATTTGCCAGGAAAGGGTGAAGCAGCGAATGTCAACCTGATTAATCTTGACCGCAAAATAAAAGGCCATTATCTTATAGAAAAACTCGATGAAAGCCAAGGTTGGAATCCCCAGCAAGGCACCATGTTTTATTGGAATCCTCAGAGACCTGATCATCAGTTTTTCTTTAACGATCGCGATCCCAAATCAGGTGTTATTTTTACGGTACTTTATGATATTAATAAACGACAAAGAGTGAAAACTTTTCACTATGGTCATCAGTCTTTTGGAAATAGTGGAGTTTGTCCTTTGGGAAAATATTTTCTTGCGATCAACTATGCCCGAATGGCCAGATTACGGCCAGTTACAGGGTACAAAGGGAGCTATGATTGGACTGACAGTGTTTCGGCTCCAAAAGATGATGGTATTGCCATTATCAATATCGAAACAGGTGAAAAGGAAATTCTGATTTCATTTGAGCAAATGGCCAATGGCTTGGAGCAAAATGGTTTTGATGTTAAAGACCGAAACCTTTTTATCAATCATACCCTTTGGAGTCGAGATGGTCAATGGATATACTTTTTTGTCAGGGCAGGTTGGAAATCTGATAAAGATGGCCGTGAAGGACTTAATGCTGCTTGTTCAATCAAGGTTGATGGAACTCAATTCATCGCCGGTCATCAACATATAGGGGGACACCCTGAATGGTTTGAGGGCACTCAAATTATTGGCAGTAACAAAAATCAGCAAGTCATCTATGATATTTTACAAAAAAAAATAATCGGAACCATAGGCAGCTCTGATATTTTTCCTAAACCAGGGGGAGATATTAGTGTTTCTCCCGATGGTAAATGGTTGGTCAATGGCTACAATAATAAGTCAGGGGCCAATTTTTATTCAATCATGAATCTTAAAACAGGAGCATGGGTTAA
>JAYPMF010000066.1:0-1625 GCA_038129785.1 Flavobacteriaceae bacterium | reverse complement strand
CTTTAATTGAGCAAGCATTTCAAACCCTGTTTGAATAGGTTTTGGAATATTTCCGGCAATGGTAAGTTCGCGCCTCCCAGTAAAAACTTCATTGGCATCTGATTCTCCACAAAATCCCCAATACAACAATACGGTAATTGGAAAATTGTATATGTCTTCTATTTGATAAAGGGAGTTAACTAATTTCACCAAAAACAGTGGAGATTCTTCATTATTACGATAAACTAAATCAGGATGGTCTTTAACCGTTCTGAAAAAATTGGAAGACATTCCCCACTCGTTAATATGGAACTCGGTACCTTTTAATTCTGGAAAATCTCTCATTAAGCGTTTTAACCAAAGTACAGATTGCGAAAAACGTTGAACCTGTGGTTGAATATGTGGCTCAGAGTTTAACCATTTACCTGACAAGCCATAAATATGATAAGAAATAAAATCAATACGGGTTCCTTTTACTCCTGTTACATGATTGGTTCCATTAACCACATGGTTTAAAAAAGGGCGAAGAAAATACTCGTGGTAACAAGCAGGCCCTCCAACACGAAACTCATCATTAACCGAAGTGACTGCATCCACAAAAACATCGTACATTTTGTAAAAAACACCTAGTTGGTCCATGGGCCAGCCATCGGGTTCGTTCCATACCTCAAAATACCAGGTTCGCACTTCTTCCTCACCAAATACATCGATAAAATTTTGTGTAGCCGCCTTCATAAGGTCAGACCATTTCTTCCAATTATTAGGGCCAATATTTTTCATTTTCATGCCCTCGTCGTTTCCATTTGAGCCTTCATTGGTTTTGTTTTCCAATTGCTTGGGCAGATAATCGTATTCAACAACAGGCTTTAAACCTCTTTTTACATATTCGCCAAAAACTTTATTCACATTTGAAAAGTCGTAAACAGGGTTACCGTTTTTGTCCTCTGAGTATACATTTTGTCCACGCAGAACCCCTTTTTTCATATCCTGAACAAAAGTATGGTGCGTTCGCAAAAACTTATGGGATTTTGTAGCTTCCATTCTGTCTAGTAATGACTGTCCCGATGGACGTGTCACGTGATAAAATAGATGGTCGGAACCAGCAGCTTTCCAAAATTCTGTATTTTCACCTAATATTTCCCTTGCATCAATGGTAAAAGTAGTCTCAGGTTTCTGATCTTTTACCATAAAAGTTAATACTAAAAATATTAAAACTAAACTCCTCATAATATGGATTCTATTTTAAGTTTTAAATTAAATTTTATCAATAATACCGCAGGATCCAAAATTCCACCATGTTGTAAAACAGTATTTAATAAAAAAATAAAAAAAATAGGTCAAAAATTAATTCTTATCTGTGATAGCTAACCCTGGAACCTTATTTTACTTTACAAAATTTAACTACAACTTTTGGATTTATAATTATTAAAAAAACATATTAATTATAAATTTCTTTTAAAAAACTTTAAACATATTAAAGTTTTTCGCAGAATTTAATATAAAATTAAGAAAATTTGTATATTAGTGATATTGTAGCTTATTCTTATTCAATATTATTAAAAATAGTGTGCGGACACAAAAAAAATTTAACCAAATAATTTTTACAAAAATGACAATTTTTATCCAGAATTTAATTTGGGAATTAA
>JAYPMF010000065.1:0-10278 GCA_038129785.1 Flavobacteriaceae bacterium | reverse complement strand
GAAAGGTATTTGGAAGGTACCTGATGAGTGTGAATTGCTTTGATTTGTGATTTTAAGATCTGTTTGCTGCTGTCTTTTTCAAGAAGCAATTCAAAAAGCTTGACCGTGGCCAATGCATCGCCCTGAGCACGATGACGGTCACTAATGGGTATACCAAGCGAACGTGATAACTTTCCCAACTTGTAGGACTCCAGATCGGGCAGTAGTACTTGAGACAGACTCACTGTGCATATAGAGTCCCGCTCGAAGTTGAATCCTAAACGCTTGAATTCGGTTCTGAGTATACGGTAATCAAAATCGGCATTGTGAGCTACAATAAAACAATTATCAGTGATTTCAATGATTCGTTTTGCCACTTCAAAAAAGCGTGGCGCATTGCGCAGCATTTTGGTATTGATTCCGGTGAGTTTTTCTACAAATGGCTGAATGGTTCTTTCTGGATTGACCAAAGTGATGAATTGATCCGTCACATCCCGGCCATTGTGACGATAAATGGCTATTTCTGTTATTCCTTCCTCATTGTACTTTCCTCCTGTAGTTTCAATGTCTAATATGGCATACATAATCAGTGGTTTCTTAGCCCAAAAATTTTACTCCCTACGCGGATCATATTGCTCCCTTTTTTGATAGCGATGGGGTAATCCCCACTCATGCCCATAGAGATGATTTCAAGGGGAAAGTTTTGATGTATCAATTGATCGTACAGTGTTTTGAGTACCTCAAATTCTTTGGCAATTTGGCTTTGATCATTGGTTAATGTTGCCATTCCCATCAGTCCTACGATATTAGTGCTCTGGAGGCTTTGCGCCATTTCAATAGCTTCATGACATGCCTCGATAGACAGTCCAAATTTGCTTTTTTCCCCGGCAATGTGGATTTGAAGCAGACAGTCAATTACGCGGTTGTTTCTTAGAGCCTGTTTGTCGATTTCCTTTAATAATTTTTGACTGTCTACTCCATGAATAAGGCTCACGTAAGGTGCCATGTACTTTACTTTGTTGGACTGTACATGACCGATCATGTGCCATTGAATGTCTTTTGGAAGTTCTTCATACTTGCGGCTCATCTCTTGAATCTTGTTTTCCCCAAAAACCCTTTGACCAGCCTTATAAGCTTGCATTATCTCCTCATTGGATTTAGTTTTGGATACCGCTACCAGTTTTACCGTGGCGGGTATTTCTTTGAGCAATTTCTCAATATTTTTTGTTATATCCATTGAAATGATCTAAGGTTTTGCGGTAACAAAGAACAAAAAATTAACTTTAAATTAAGTCTGATTTCAGGCATTTAAATTTGACAACATTCCATAATCTGATAAGCTAGCTCCAAGGCATGGGTTCCGCTTTCAAGGGGGACAATAACAGGCTTGTTGTCTTCGATGGCATCAGCAAATACTTCCAATTCTTCCAATATAGCGTTGGAGTCACCAATTGTTGGGTTTTCGAAATAGATCTGTTTTTTTTCTCCCTCTGCATTTTCCAGAATTAGTGCAAAATCATCTGGATTTTTGGGTGCTGTTTTCATTTTTACCACTTCAACTTTTTTCTCCAAAAAATCAACGGAGATATAGGCGTTTTTTTGAAAAAAACGTGTTTTTCGCATTTTTTTTAAGGATATCCTACTTGCAGTGAGATTTGCCACACAACCGTTTTCAAATTCTATGCGGGCGTTGGTAATATCTGGTGTAGTACTTATTACAGCTACTCCTGAGGCAGAAACTGACTTTACCTTGCTATCTACCACACTGAGCAATACATCAATGTCGTGGATCATCAAATCCAAAACCACAGGCACATCAGTTCCTCTTGGGTTGAATTCTGCTAAACGATGGGATTCAATAAACTTGGGGTTGGTCACTGAACTTATAACGGCCTTATATGCAGGGTTGAAACGCTCTACATGACCCACCTGTCCCAATACACCTTTTTGGGCGGCTAATTTAGTAATTTCTTGAGCTTCTTTAATACTATTGGCAATGGGTTTTTCGATAAAGATATGTTTGCCCTGTTTGATTGAATGGATGGCATTTTGATAGTGGAAAATAGTAGGGGTTACAATATCTACCATATCACATGCTAGGATCAGTTCTTCTTCACTTTCAAAGAGATGATAGCCTTTTTCCTCGGCTAGGGCTTGAGCGATTTTTTGATCTGGATCATAAAACCCAACCAATTCATAACGCTTGGAGTCATGTAGCAACCGCAAGTGAATCTTACCCAAATGTCCAGCACCCAAAACGCCAACTTTAATCATGAAATTTATTTTTACTCAAAAATACCATCTTTTTCTGATTTTTTTTGGGAAGTAATTACATTTGTCTATATGATCGATTCAACCAAATATCAAGGCCAAAGAAGACGTTTAGTAAAACTGTTGAAGGAAAAAGGAATCCAAGATAAAGGGGTGCTTGATGCCATGGGACGTGTTCCTCGTCATTGTTTTATGGATCCAGGATTAGAAGGTTATTCCTATGTTGATAAGGCCTATCCTATTGCCGCGAATCAGACTATCTCACAGCCTTATACAGTAGCTTTTCAGACCCAATTGATGGAACTCAAAAAAGGAGATTGTGTTTTGGAAATTGGAACGGGTTCGGGTTATCAAACAGCAGTGCTTTTAGCAATTGAGGGTGTCAAAGTTTATACGATCGAACGCCAATTAGAGTTATTTAAAAAAACAGCTATGTTATTTAAAAAAATGCGGTTGAATCCTAAAAAAGTTATTTTTGGGGACGGATATAAGGGATTTCCCGAAAAAGCCCCTTTTGATGCTATCATCGTAACTGCAGGCGCCCCCAAGGTCCCCATACCGCTGATGGAACAGTTGGCAATTGGTGGTCGACTTGTGATACCTTTGGGGGAAGAAAAACAGATCATGACACGTTATGTCAAAACGGCCCAAAAAGCATTTGATCGCCAAAGTTTTGGAACATTCAAATTTTTACAACTTTTAAAGGATAAGAATTAAGTTTTATTAAAACTTTTTTTGATTCGATCCAAGTTCCTTTTGTTATCCCTATCCTTTATAGTTTCTCTTTTGTCATAGAGTTTTTTTCCACGCGCCAATGAAATCAACATTTTGGCAAAGCCGTTATCATTGATAAAGAGTTTCAAGGGTACGATGGTTAAGCCTGTGTTTCTAACCTCTTTGTTAAGTTTTTTGAGCTCTCTGTTGTTGAGCAAAAGTTTTCTGCTACCTCGAGGGCGGTGGTTGAACCTGGTGCCAAATGCATACTCTTCAATATACATATTAACAACAAAGAGTTCCCCTTTTTCATTGAATTCGCAAAAACTATCCTTAATAGAGGCCTTGCTGTTTCTTATCGATTTAATCTCAGTACCGGTCAATACAATCCCAGCGGTAAATTGATCGAGAATCTCGTATTCAAACCGCGCCCGCTTATTCTTTATGTTGATCTGTTTTTGCACTCAACAAAGTTACAACTTATTCCATGATTAAGATGAGGATGTCAGTGAAGGGGTATGAAACAATAAGGAATTTTTTACCACCCTTCTACATTTATCCATATAGGTAGTGAGTGCAGATTATCATACGGGTTTTCTAAAAACGATTTCCCCATCAAAATAATCCACTAAAATAGGTTTGGTATTATCTATTTTTCCTGACAAAAGCGCTTTGCTCATTGGATTGAGTACTTTTTTCTGCATGACTCTTTTAACTGGTCTACCTCCATATTCGGGCTCAAAGCCCCATTCGGCCAATGCAGAGATGGCGTGGTCAGATGCCGAGATATTAAGCTCTTTTTGTTTGAGTCCTTCTGCCAAAATTTTGAATTGTAAACGTACAATTGATTCAATTTCTTTGGCAGTGAGAGGTGAAAACATGATAATGTCGTCGATTCGATTTATAAATTCTGGTCTTACGGTAACTTTGAGTAATTCCAAGACATCCTCTTTGGCTTTTTCTTGGGCAAGGTCAAAATCGGTGATCCTCTCGAAAGCAGATTTGATTTCGTGACTTCCAAGGTTCGTGGTCATTATAATAATCGTATTTTTAAAATCGGCAGTTCTACCTTTACTATCGGTCAATCGACCCTCGTCTAAAACTTGTAACAACACATTGAAGGTATCGGGATGGGCCTTTTCTATTTCATCAATAAGTACGACCGAATACGGTTTACGCCTGACTGCTTCGGTGAGTTGTCCCCCTTCATCATAACCAATGTAACCTGGTGGGGCACCCAGTAGACGGCTTACCGAGTGCTGTTCTTGATATTCGCTCATGTCGATGCGGGTGATGTTGTTCTCGTCATCAAAAAGAATTTCGGCGAGTGCTTTAGCTAGTTCTGTTTTCCCCACACCAGTAGTTCCAAAAAAAAGAAAACTTCCAATGGGGCGATTTTGATCTTGTAGTCCTGCACGGCTTCGTCGAATGGCATCTGAAACGGCTTCAACGGCAGTTTCTTGGCCCACCATACGTTTATGTATCTCTTTTTCGAGATTTAGTAGCCGTTCTTTTTCGGATTGTAACATTTTGTTGGTGGGTATGCCCGTCCATTTGGACACGACTTCGGCGATGTCGTCATAGTTGACCTCCTCTTTAATGAGTTTTTCGTTATCTTGGTATTCCAAAAATGTGCTGTGCAATTGATCTAACCTTTCTTGGTAAGTTTTTATCTTTCCATAGCGTAATTCGGCAACGGCAGCATAATCACCTTCTCTCTCGGCACGGTCGGCTTCAATTTTAAAGTTTTCGATATCTTGTTTAACCTGTTGGATATTGTCTACCCTTTCTTTTTCTTTACTCCACCTTGCAAAGAGGGTGTTACGCTCTTCTTTGAGATTGGACAGCTCCTCGCTGAGCTTGTCCACCTTTAGTTTATCTTTTTCGCGTTTGATGGCTACGATTTCAATTTCTATCTGTCTGATTTTACGATCCAGTGTATCGAGCTCCTCAGGTTTTGAATTCATTTCCATCCTCAGTTTGGAGGCGGCTTCGTCCATAAGATCGATGGCTTTGTCAGGCAGGAAGCGGTTAGAGATATAACGATCCGAGAGCATAACTGAACTTATAATAGCCTCATCTTTGATGCGTACTTTGTGATGGGCCTCGTATTTTTCTTTAATTCCACGCAAAATAGAGATGGCACTTTCAGTGTCAGGCTCTTCAACAAGGACATTTTGGAAGCGCCTTTCTAAGGCTTTGTCCTTTTCAAAATATTTTTGGTATTCATCCAGAGTTGTAGCACCAATAGCTCTAAGTTCACCCCTTGCGAGGGCTGGTTTTAGTATGTTAGCCGCATCCATTGCACCCTCTCCACCACCTGCACCAACTAACGTATGAATTTCATCGATAAACAAGAGAATGTCTCCGTTGCTGTTTACTACTTCCTTGATGACGTTCTTAAGTCTTTCTTCAAACTCACCTTTGTACTTAGCACCTGCAATGAGCGCACCCATATCGAGGGCAAAAATTTCTTTTTCTTTGAGGTTTTCTGGCACATCGCCGTCAATAATACGGTGGGCTAGTCCCTCGGCAATTGCCGTTTTTCCTGTTCCGGGTTCTCCTACCAGTATGGGGTTGTTTTTGGTTCTTCGAGAGATGATCTGAAGCAAACGTCGGATTTCTTCATCCCTACCAATCACCGGATCGAGTTTTCCGTTTTGGGCCAATCGATTGAGGTTTTTGGAGTATTTTTCTAAGGCATTGTAATGATCTTCAGCCGATGTGGAAGTTATTTTTTCTCCTTTTTGAAGCTGCTCTAGGGATTCCTCCAGACTTTTTTGAGTAATGCCTTGGTCTTTTAAAATTTTACTGATGTTTCCTCTACTATCAAAAAGAGCCATCAAGAGGTGTTGAGTAGCGACAAACTCATCTTTAGAGGCTTTAGAAATATTGATAGCTTTGATAAGCGTTTTCGAGGTATTAGGGGACAGTGCCATATTTCCTCCTGTTACTTTAGGTAGGCTGTCTACTGCGCTATCGGTCAGTTTTTTTATAAGAGAAAAATTGACCTGAAGCTTTTTAAAGATAAAAGGCAATACATTGTCATCTACCTCCAACAGTGCTTTGAACAAGTGTTCGTTTTCGATTTGTTGGTGTCCCATTTCCTGGGTCAATTGTTGTGCAGCTTGGATGACTTCCTGCGATTTTAGGGTAAAGTTTTTTAGATTCATGGCTTTTTTTTAAGATTATCAAGTTTTATTCCAGCCTAAAATTTATGTCAGTTTGTCTGCTTAAGCACTATAAAACTGACATACTATCTTTTTTTACTTTCGATTTCGGCTTCCAACCAGACCCCATTGAGTCCATTGATGATGTCAGAAGCTAACATAAAAGGAAAGGATATAGATTTAGCTTGAAGATCGGCTGCACGCCCATGAGCAAAGACCCCTAAGAGTGCTGCTGATTTGGGGGTATAGCCTTTTGCAAGCAGTCCACCTATAATGCCCGTCAGCACGTCACCACTTCCTGGAGTTGCCATGGCGGGATTACCACTGCTATTGAACCAAATGTTCCCATCAGGTAAGGCGATAGCAGTATGTGCTCCTTTTAAAACACATATGAGTTGGTGATTTTTTGAAAAATTACTGAGGAGTTCCATTTTATCTCGATCGTTTTTCCATGATCCAACAAGCCTCTCAAATTCTTTGGGGTGGGGTGTAATAATTGAATTTTTTGGGAGATGTGTTCTTAATCCGGGATGTGCAGCGATCAGATTGATGGCATCCGCATCGATGACCACTTGAGCCTTACAAGAAATCAGCACAGATTGCAAATAATTTTTGGTCTCTGTTGCTGTTCCCACACCGGGTCCTATTGAAATGGTCTTGTAATTTAATCCATAATACCCTGATATTGCATTAACACCACTGTTCAACTCAATCATGGCCTCAGGTATGGTAGTTTGTAAAATATCAATTCCGCAACACGGAGTCATCACAGATAATTTTCCGGTTCCTGTTCTGAGTGCTGCTTGCGCGGCTAAAACTGCGGCTCCCATTTTACCGCTACTTCCTGCTATCAATAACAAGTGTCCATTATTCCCCTTGTGATCAAATTTTTTAGGGGGTTTAAAAAAGCTCTCTGCTATTTTTGGAGTAAGATAATGATAGGGTGTTTTGACCTTTTCCAAATAAGAGGGTAAAAGACCAATGTTTAACAGATGAAAATGACCGGATTTTTCACCGCATTCGGGCAAAAAGAAGGACAATTTTGGCATTTGAAAACTTAGGGTGTGCTTGGCCTGAACAATGCTATCGGGGGGATTACCCGTATTGAAATCCGAAAATAGCCCGGAGGGTATGTCAATGGACAATACGATATTGGGCAATGCATTTATGGCTTGAATGATTTTTTTTAATTTTCCTTTTACAGGTCGATTGAGTCCCGTGCCTAACAAGGCATCAATTATAATTTCATTCTTTTTGATGATTGAAAAGGATTCAAGGCTTAATGCGTTGATTTTTTTGTTACCAATTTTCAATTTGTTTCGGACATAATCCTCACTATGTTTATTCCCCAATGAATATTCAAATAGGGTACAGGAATATTTTTTTTCGCAAAGCATTCGGTAAAGTGCTAGTCCATCCCCTCCATTGTTTCCTGTGCCACACAATAGGATGAACTTCTGATCGGTGTTATAGTGCTGGCAAATCCATTTAAAACAAGCTTTTGCAGACCTTTCCATCAGCTCTATAGAGTCGATAGGCTCCATCAGTATGGTTTGCCGATCTGCCTCTTGAATTTGGGATCTTTGTAAGATTTTCATCAATTTTAAAAATTTGATAAGTTGTAAATATTTTATTCTTGATAATTATTTTTAAATACGTGTTTATCAAAATATTATGTTTCAACAATTAAATTTTATTATTAGATGTTAAAAATATTTCAATTTTAATTTAGTAATAAATAATTAAGATTTTATTAAAACCGTATTTTTGTTGTTCAATTTAAGGGAACGATGACAGCACGAGACACTACCATTTTTGATTTGATCGACTCAGAGGAAAAACGCCAGTTAAATGGCATTGAATTGATCGCCTCTGAGAATTTTACCAGCCCAGCAGTTATGCAGGCCACGGGATCTATATTGACTAATAAATATGCAGAAGGTTACCCAGGCAAACGTTATTATGGCGGATGTGAGGTGGTAGATAAAATCGAACAAATTGCGATTGATCGTGCCAAGGCATTATTTGGCGCAGTATACGCCAACGTTCAGCCCCATTCGGGTTCACAAGCAAATACAGCGGTATTTCATGCTTTTTTAAAGCCAGGGGATAAAATATTGGGGTTTGATCTATCTCATGGTGGACACTTGACCCATGGATCTCCGGTTAATTTTTCCGGTCGCTTGTATGAAGCTCATTTCTATGGGGTTCAAGAAGAGAGTGGTAGATTGGATTACAACAATATTTTAGCTATCGCCAAAGATGTTGAGCCTCAAATGATCATTGCAGGTGCTTCGGCCTATTCTCGTGATATTGATTTTGAAAGGTTTCGTTCCATAGCCGATCAGGTTGGCGCTTTTTTATTGGCTGACATTTCACATCCCTCTGGAATGATAGCCACTGGATTACTTTCTAATCCAATTCCATATTGTCATGTAGTTACCACTACTACACACAAGACACTCAGAGGCCCTAGAGGAGGACTGATTTTAATGGGTGAGGATTTTGACAATCCCTTTGGTATTGTGCTGAAAAATGGTACTTTACGGAAAATGTCACATTTGTTGGATATGGCTGTTTTTCCTGGTAATCAGGGTGGACCATTAGAGCATGTTGTAGCTGCCAAGGCCGTTGCCTTCGGAGAAGCACTAAAACCAGAATTTAAAGCTTACATGAAACAGGTTAAAAAAAATGCTAATTCTATGGCCGAAGCCTTTCTGAGTAAAGATTATCATTTGATCTCTGGGGGAACAGACAACCATATGATGTTGATCGATTTGCGAAATAAGAATATAACAGGTAAAGCGGCTGAAGAGGCTCTAGTTAAGGCAGAAATAACAGCCAATAAAAACATGGTTCCTTTTGATGATAAATCACCTTTTGTCACTTCAGGTATACGTTTTGGCACTGCTGCAATTACCACACGTGGACTTAAAGAGAAGGATATGGAAACGGTTGTAGATTTAATTGATCGCGTTATCTCTGATCCGGAGAATGTTAACAATATTTCAGCAATTGCCAAAGAGGTCAAGGAATTAATGATGAACAGACCATTGTTCAAGGCCTGACCTCAATATTGGCCACGACATTAGATTTTTTAAGGGTCGCAAAGGTTTAGGATATTCCACTGTAATTTTTTTATTAATTTTATTAATATAAATTTATTTTATTAGGCCAATTTAGTGAGAACATATTTACTTTATTTTATTGGAGCTTTTGGACTGGCATTAGGAATTAAAGCCATATACAATAACCGTCCCCAAACTGAAATTTCAGCAGTGCTTGGCTTAGATGATCCAGAGACTTCCTTAGCCAATATTCCTGAGAATATCAGTTACAATTTTGACGTGAAACCGATTCTATCCGATAAGTGTTACACCTGCCACGGCCCAGACCCCAAGTCAGTAAAAGGTAACTTAAGACTAGATATCAGTGATCATTGGTACAGAACCAGTGATGCAAATCCAAGTAAGCAGATTATTTTTTCAGGAAAGGTTTCCAAGAGTGAGTTGGTTGATAGGATACGATCCACAAAAGCTTCCCACCAAATGCCTCCCCCAGAAACCAATTTGTTTTTGACCGAGAGGGAGAAACAAATCATTGAAAAATGGATTGAACAAGGAGCCAAGTGGGAAACCCACTGGGCTTATATACCTCCAGTAAAAAATGATCCTCCACCAGAAAATTTTGATGTCCAAAGTACCAGCATCATTGATCGTTTTGTCATCAAACAAATGGTGAAAAAGGGATTGAAGCCTGCATCTAAGGCTCCAAAAGAGATTTTGCTTCGACGATTGTATTTTGATCTTACGGGGCTACCACCATCAATTAGTGAAATTGATAATTTTCTTAATGACTTTTCTGAAGATGCATACGAAGATGTAGTGGATCGCTTACTACTATCCCCTTCCTATGGAGAGCGAATGGCATCAATATGGATGGACATTTCCCGATACGCTGACACCAATGGTTATCAAGATGATACCGAAAGAACAATGTGGCCATGGCGTGATTGGGTGATTCATGCTTATAATAAAAACCTCCCTTATGATAAATTTATTACCGGGCAACTGGCAGGTGATTTGATTCCTAGTGCAACTAAAGAACAAATATTAGCCACTGGATTTAACCGTAACCACATGAT
>JAYPMF010000064.1:0-10414 GCA_038129785.1 Flavobacteriaceae bacterium | reverse complement strand
AATCTGCAAATTCCCAACGCTTGGGTAAGGTTTCAGAATTGATCCAATCGTGATTACCTTGCCACCCTGCCACGTCAACCGGAGAAAAAACTTCTTGTCCCATTTCTCGGCACTTGTTTCTAAAATTTAATTCCAAATCCACATTATCCTTATATTCAAAGGAAAGAGAATGGTGTAATCCCAACATTAGGTCAATAGGACTTTTGATGATTACATTGCTGTTAACCGAATCAAAAAAGTGTTCACTTTTAAATAATTGTTTAAGGACAGGTTTCAATTCAAATTCATTTTGTTTGAAGGTTTCAGCCATGGCCGATACTACACTTGAATTGAGTTGGGGACTAACAAAATAACGATAGATCTTGTTACAAATAAAATTAGCTATGAGATCTTTTTTCTCCTCAAAGAGAATATCGATTACATCATTGTAACCCCAATTACCTGATCGACCGAAAATGGTTTTTGACCCTTTGTCAAAGCTGTTTTCATTAAATTCGATTACTCCTAAATAAGTCTTGAATCGGTTGTATCCAGTTAAAGCTCTGGCGGTTTCGGTAATGTCCTCTTGGATGTACCCGTTACCCTCTCCAAGGGTAAAGAGCTCATACAACTCTCTGGCATAGTTCTCATTTGGACTGTTTTTTTTGTTTTCAAAACCATTGAGATAGCGAAGCATAGCTGGGGCAAGCCCCATCTCACTGACAAAAGTTTTGAAATTCCCCAAGGCATGTGATTGGATTAAGGCATAATACTGGTAGAGATATGCGGGCTGGTTCACATCCTTGTATTCTACCACAAAATGGTTGCTCCAAAATAGGGTAAGGCGTTCTCTAAAGCCGTTGTTGATAATGTCTTTAAAAGCCTGTCGCTGCCAAATCGTATGATAATAATTTTTATTATTTTCCGACTTGTTGAATTGCTTATTGTCCCATTGGCTCCATTCTGGAGCAGTCGTCACCTCCATATTCGATGCTCCATCCACAATATCATCAATGAGGGATTCAGGGGTAGAGTTCAAGTGCAGATCTATGTCAGACAGAGAGCATCCAAAACCTAGACGCCTTACAACTAAATTGATTTGCTTGGCGGTCCATGGTTTATTTTTCGATGGTGAATATGGTGTCAAGTTGATCAATGGCTTTTGCTGATGTAAGAATTATTATCAAATTTAACCGTTAATAATTATAGAAAATCATCTACCTGCTTATATGCATCGATTACAGCAATTTCGCCGGCTTTATCGGGTCTTGAATTTCCATGCTCCATTCCCAAAACCCCTTTAAAACCTCTTGAATGAATGTATTTAAAGATGTTTTTGTAATTGATCTCCCCTGTAGTGGGCTCTTTTCTTCCAGGATTGTCCCCAATTTGGAAATAAGCAATTTCTACCCAGCATTTTTCGATGTTGGGAATCAAGTTCCCTTCTTGGATTTGCTGGTGATAGATGTCGAAAAGGATCTTACAGGAAGGAGAGTTGACCGCCCTACATATCTGAAAAGCCTGTGGGCTTTCTTTTAAAAACAATCCTGCATGGTTTCTGTACCAGTTTAGGGGTTCCAAAACCATGACGATTCCATGGGGTTCTAAAATGGCGGAAGCTTGTTTTAAGCTTTCAATGACGTTAGCGGTCTGATAGTCCTGCACCAGTTTTAAATCAATGGTTCCTGGTACTACGGTCATCCATTTGGCATTGACCCTTTTGGCAACTGCTACTGACGCTTGAATTTCCTCTAAAAAAGCCCTGCGATCATCAGCTTTTCCTCTTGCCAAAGTGGGATTTCTAAAGTCTTTATAGGCTACAAAAACCCCCATGGTCAGATTTCTCCTCTGCATGGTCGCTGCCATTTTTTTCTGTACGGCGACCGGTCGGGTGTTCATGCTATTGTCCTCGAATGCAGTAAACCCTTGATCGGCCATAAAGTTGAGCTGATCGATGGGATCGTCTCCCGCCGAGTGTTTGAACATACCCAAGTGGGGCGCATATTTTAAATTGAATTGATGGGGAGAAACAGTACCCGATTGTGGAAATATATTGGGCGCTGTAGCTAACCCCATTCCAGCAATTAATGCTTTTTGTGTGAAGTTTCTTCGGTTCATAGTTTATTTTTCAAAATTCGGTAATCCCGGGAGTTGGAATGGCATATTTTCCATTACTATCGGGCATGGTCGGTGGTTTACTATTCCAATTTAAAGATTCCGGCATGATTTGCGAATCAGAATTCATGGCCTGATCCCAAGTAATGACTTTACCGGAGTAAGTGGCCATCCTTCCCATTATGGCTGTCAGTGTACTTCTCGCACCATTCTCGGCGTCGGCAATAACACCACCATTACGAATCGAAGCAAATAATTTATCGTGCTCCACCTGATAGGGGTTGGGTTCATTTAGAGGATCGCTTTTGTATTTGTACATTTCGTTTCCTTCCAAATCCATAATTCTTCCCTTGCCCGTATTTACAGTACCTTGTGTGCCTTGGAGGGTTTCATCAACCCTGCGCATACAACCTGGTTGGTGACGGCACTGACTAGCAATTATCGCACCGGAATCGTAAGTAAATTCTACAAAATGATGATCAAAAATTTCTCCATGATCTTTTCCGTTTCTCACCTGTCTTCCACCCATTCCTTGTGCCTGAGTGGGATAGCCTCCAATAAACCAGTTAGCCACATCTATATTGTGGATGTGTTGTTCCAAAATATGATCCCCACACAACCAATTGAAATAGTACCAATTTCGCATTTGGTATTCCATTTCGGTTTGTCCTGGTTGTCGCTCTCTTACCCATACACCACGTCCATTCCAATAGACCTGTCCACCGGTTATTTTACCAATTTTACCGTCTTGTACTTTTTGATACAAATCGAGGTATTTTTTCTGGTAATGACGTTGAAGACCTACCACCACATTGAGTTTGTTCATTCTCGCCTTCTGGGCTACCTCTAGTACTTTTCTAACACCCACTGGATCGGTAGCTACGGGCTTTTCCATGAATACATGTTTGCCATTGTTGATAGCATATTCAAAGTGATAGGGCCTAAAACCGGGAGGGGTGGTAAGTATAACCACATCGGCTAAATCGATGGCTTTTTTATAGGCATCAAAACCGGAAAAAAGATTTTTTGGATTGACTTTAATTTTCTTAACACCGTCGAAATGTTCTTGAACGGTTTTAAGACTTTTTTCAACGTTGTCCTGGAAGGCATCGGCCATGGCTACCAGCTCGACATTTTCATCGGCTTGTAGGGCTTGAACGACAGCACCTCTTCCGCGACCGCCACAGCCTACTAGTGCAAGTTTTAGTTTTTTGTTGCCATAAACATTGGCCATGGCTCCCACGGGGAGACCCGCCGACAAAATTCCGGTCGTTGCCAAGGTAGATCTTTTTACAAAGTTTCTTCTACTGAGTGAGTTGTCTTGTTTTGATTTCATTATTTCATTTTTTTAATTCCAATACGTTTTTTGTTCCTCAGGTGTTGGCGGCTTCACCGGTCTTACAACCCTGAAACCTACAAAGGGGGCATCGGTGTGCCACCAAAGACTTTTGGGGATTTGGGGATCTCTTTTTTTCCATTTTTTGGAGGATGGTCTTCGGGTTGCGCTTCTTAATCTAGATGCTTTGTCAGACCATGCTCCACCTCTAACTACTCGGGGATAGGTTTTAGAGGGTTTTTGGAGGGGATTATTTGCGGTTTTCCTTTTTCTTTGTCTGTAAAGGGTGGGAACATACTGATCCAGTGTCCACTCCGAAACATTCCCATGCATATCATACAAGCCCCAAGGGTTGGGGTTTTTTTGACCCACTTGATGATAGGCACCACCACTATTTCCTTCATGCCAAGCATAAATATCTAAATCTGCGGGATCATCTCCAAATGAATAGGCGGTTTTTGTTCCTGCTCTGCAAGCATATTCCCATTCTGCCTCGGTAGGCAGTCGGTAAAAATTACCGGTCATGGCAGAGAGCCATTCACAAAATTTGGCCGCAGCCAGTTGTGTCATACATATGGCCGGGTAACCTTCTACTCCCATTCCAAAACTCATATCGGTGTAAGGTTGGGTAGCACCTGAAACACCATCAACATCAATGTAGACTTCTTCACCTTCAACTTGTTGGGGTCTTTTGCTGTCAATTTCACGTGTAACAAAAAGTTCATAAAGATCCCAAGTAATTTCAAATTTCCCCATCCAAAAAGGGGCAATCTCTACCTGGTGTTGAGGGCCTTCATCCCCAAAGTGACCTTCTTCAGATTTTGCGCTTCCCATAGAAAAAGTGCCACCGGGAATGTATACCATTTGAACCTTTTCTTTTGTCCCGGGAATGGACTGGGTATACTCTTTTTCATTCTCTCCAAAAGCAATCAGAAAAAGGGATATTAATATTAATTTGACTGTTCTTTTTTTCATTTACTGGCATTAGCGATTAACTCTTTCTAAAAGCAAAGGGATTCCGACTTCAGTGATCTCATGTCCATAGCCTCCTATTTCTATTAATTCGTTATGTCCGTGACCATTGAGTTTTAACATTCTTCTCAAATAGGCATTTTCTTCATACATGCCAAAAAATTCCTTTTCGCGGTCTCCAGTGATCAATGTGATGGGTGGGGCATCCCCGCGAGCGTGGTATACCGGAGCATAGTGATCGATCAGTGCTTGGGTGATCTCCATACCATACTCTTTTCTAATGGTGTGATTTGTAAAGGTCGTAGCCGATAAGGTAATTACACCTTTGATATGGTTGGCCTCTAGGCTGTGTTTTTTGAGCCATTTTTGATCCAAAGTCAGCATCAAAGACAAATACCCTCCCGATGAAAATCCACAGACGTAGATCTGTGAAGAATCACCACCGTATTTACTAATGTTTTTAAACACCCAGGCAACTGCCGCTGCAGCATCCTCAATGTATTTTGGAACTTTCACCTTAGGGTGCAAGCGGTAGTTTACGGCCACTACGGCAAGGCCTTTGTCCTTTAACTGCTCGGGAATCGCTTTTGAGCCGCTTTTGAGTCCACCCCCATGGAACCATATAACGGTTGGGAAATTTTGGACAGCCTCAGGATAATACAAATCCAACTTACAGCGCTCGATTTGATAAGCATCATTTACTGGATTTTCATAATATGGAAAATCGGTCAAGGTTTTATATAAGGTTGGCTGTGCGAAACCCTGGCTAAAAATAAAGCAAAAAATGAGCTGAAATTTTTTATTCATTGCCTTAAGTCTCATTTTTAATTGGGGTTTGAGCATTTATCTCCGCAGCCCATTGGTTTAACAATTTTTTTAATTCGTCTAGCTTAACTTTTTCCTGATTAGCCAAGTCGATTTTTTCTTTGGGATCTTGTTCAATCTGGTAGAGTTCGTAACGATCTTCTTCGAAGAAATACACCAACTTCCATGGGCCTTTACGCAAAGCTCTACCCGGCGTCCAACCACTGCCATGATAGTGAGGAAAATCCCAAACCATTATAGAGTGAGTTTTATCGGTTTTACCCTCCAAAAGTGGCTTTAGACTGATGCCGTCCCGATGTTGGTCGGGCTGTGTTGAAATATTGCCATACTCCAAAATGGTGGGATAAAAGTCCATACTGACAGCTGGGCGGTCAATGACCTTAGAGATCTTGTTATGAGGGGTTTTGATGATCAAGGGAACTCTGATCCCTCCTTCATAGACCCATCCTTTTCCTGCTCGAAGTGGCAAAACACTTGTGGGGGCAGTTCGATGTTCTTTTTCAAGAGTAGTCAATCCACCATTGTCAGAGGTAAAAATTATCAGTGTATTGTTTAGCAACTCAAGGGCTTCCAATTGATCGATCAATCTGCCTACATTTTTGTCAAGGGCATATACCATGGAGGCATAATTAGCATTGTATTGATTTTGTACCGTATAACCGCCTTGATCTTTGATTTTAATGGCTAAGGTATCTTTGAGTGTTTTCTTTTTCGCCTGAAATTTTGGCAAGTGATCTCGGTGGGCTTGAATGGGGGTGTGAACGGTGTAATATGAGAGAAAGAGTAAAAAGGGATTGACTTGATTTTGAGAAATAAACCTGAGCGATTCATCGGTAAGCCGATCCGTCAAATGTTCTCCTTCAATACCATCCTCTAATTTAGGATTTTTGTAGGGCGAATAATATCCCCCCGGGGGCGAGCCCTTGTGGTACCCTCCTTTGTTGATTTCAAACCCCTGATCTTCGGGTAAAAACCCTTCGTCCCCTAAGTGCCACTTTCCAGCAAAAAAAGTTTTATAGCCTTGTTGGTGCAGGATCTCAGCCAAGGTGGTCTCTTCCAATGGCAATGCATGGAGATCGGTGGGCCCAAGTAGTTTTCGGTTTTGCGGGTTTTGGCCAGGAATCCAATCTGTGATGTTTAATCGGGTGGGGTGTTTGCCCGTCATGATGGCAGCACGTGTGGGGGAACAAACAGGATGCGCGGAATAGGCCTGTGAAAAACGAAAACCCATATCGGCCAATCGGTCAATATTGGGGGTTTCGTAAAAGGAACTTCCATAACAACTTAAATCTTTCCAACCCAAATCGTCTACCAAAATAAAAAGGACATTGGGCCGGATGGTTATTTTTTGGGGAGGTTCACAAGACCCACAAAACAAAATTAAGGAAAGTAAATAAAACTTATTCATTTAGAGTTTTAAAGTTTAACCGTTATCGGCCAACCCGTAAATTGTTTTGCATCTGGCTGGGAAACGTCTTCGTTTCTAGGCCAGCATTCAAAAGTGACCTCCTTATTTTCAATGTTGAATCGGACAAAACCAAATCCTGCACCGTTGGAATTGGAATCTGGATTGGCATAGGCATGCATGGTAATTTTATTTTTAAATCCATCGAGATAGCGTCCCGTCCATGGGAGGATATCATTGTTATTTTCACCGGGCATTTCGTCTTCGGGCCACCACCATCTGCTGTAATAATTGTTAACAATGGCAGGGACTACAAAGGCCCATGGGCCGTCCTCAAAGGTTTTTATACCGTGATGAATAACAGTGGGTAGGTGTTGGTCTCCGGCTACATGAACCGCTCCGGCCTTTTGGATCAAACTAAGGGCTTTGTTTCTACCGTGTTGAGGCCATCCGTTGGAATCTAGGTCTGCATGAAGACGATTACTTGCTCTCCCGTGCAAATGTGCTCCACCACAAAATCCTGTGGCTGAGAGAACGGCTTTCATTTTGGAGTTTTCATCAGCCCCCCACTCTTCCAAAAATTGGTGCTGAAAATCTCCCAACAAAACCAATTCTGGTAAATTGATGCTTTCGGGGTTGTAACCAGGGTCATTGATATGATCAGCTCTGGGCCCTTGTTGGGGGATTTTTCCATTGGGTCCGGACTTAAATTTTCGATCTTCAATTATAGCAAAATCTACTCCTCCAATTTTTAGGCTGGTAAAATAGGCTTTGATTCCTTGTTCCAAGGGTGCTTGATGATAAGCATCAGGCAAATGTGCGGTTTGTGCCCTTTCTACCATTTTGACGTATTCGGGATGAAAATAATAACCACCATCATTGCCGTCTTTACGCATGGATTTTTTTCCACTTTCACCCCACAGATTGCCCTGACCAATATCGTGATCGTCAGGAATTGTAACACAAGGACGATTTCTAAAAATTTCCCTGAATTGCACACCAAACTTTAACCAAGCGGCCGTATGTTCTTTATGATCATAGGATTGATCACCAGCGAAAAAAACTAAATCTGGATCCAAAACATTGATATTTCGAACATATTCTTCTCGATTCCCTCTGTCTTTGTTACTGTTACAGGATAAAGCTGCCAAAGTTATTTCTGTTTTTTCCTTAGGATCCTTTCGGATGGTTCCCTCGAAATAGGCATTTTGACCATGGGATAATTTATATTTTATTGATTTATTCATGTCCCAATTCTCAATTCTAAACAAGGCTGACCATCCTATTTCGTTGACTTCTTGGGATTGTACCTGCTCCCATTGATTGTTTTTGAATAACTCCAACCGGACGGTTCGGGTTTCCTCAGGATAGAGTGGAAAAAGCTGGGCGGAAAGCTTTAGGGTATTGTTTGAAGTGGTGTAAATACCAAAAGCGATGACCTGATCCCTGGGTACCTTTATGTTGACGATTTTACTGGTTTTGCGGTTCCACCAATCGTTGGTCGCCAAAGTATCTAATGCAGTAAAAGGTGATATGACGTATTGTGGAGAATTAGTTTGACAAGCTCCCACCAAAAGGGTAACCACAATAATTAATCCTAAAAAGTGTTTTTGGAGTTTATACATAATTTGGTTTTTCACTAAGTTAGAAAAGTATTGGTAATTAAGGATTTAAAGAGTTGAAAAATAACCTATCGAAAAAGAGAAATAACCCGAAGGATTTAAGTTACTCTCATTGGTCAAAGCTTTAGGCAAATTGATGTTGTAGGACAATTGAAAATCCCAATTACCTGAATCCAATTGAATGGGCAAACTGATTTGAGTATTGATCAAATCGAATACTTCTCTTTCCATGATTTGAGTATTGAAAAACCCGGAGGCAATTTGTTCGCTAATGGTTTGTTCACTCATCAAGAAACTCAATTGAGGATTGAAGGACATTTCCCGCCTCTCGTTTTCAAAGATTGAAATTTCATAACTACTGCTAAGTGTGGAGTAAAATGCGGTTGAACCTCCAAAAAGGTATCCCGCAGAGCCTCGTAGTCTTAAACTGTTTTTATAGAGAGCCAAAGAAGCCGAAAGTCTGTTGGGGTTGAGCTCTGCTGTATTGTCAGCAAAAAAGATGCGACTGTAGATCCCCGTCAAACTTAACTTTTCATTTTGATCCAAAAAAAGAGAATATCCACTGCTGATCGAGACAAAATCCCACTTAGGGTCAAGTTCACTGAAATAAGCTGACCCCAAACTGACAAAAAAGTTTTGCCCTCTCATATAACTTATACTTGGGGTAAATCCGAACTGATTGACATCAAAATCTCTTCCGGCAAAAAAAACGCTTTCATCAAATGAAAAGTTGGTGTATAAATAATTGGTTTTTAGTAAGTTCACCAATAGACTGTCAGTAGAGAAGAATTCATCTATGACACTGTCCAAAATAGCATCTTCTTCTTCGGTTTGCGAAAAAACATATAGGTAGCTAAAAAAAAACCCAACGAAGAAAAACTTTTTCATTAACTAAATATAGTAAAAGGAAAAAACTGATGATCAAAACAGAAGATTTACAACCTATTGTTTGGGTTTCATTTTTTTTACGCGTTGCTTTACGTTTTGTTTCTTTTCCTTTAACTTTTCTCTTCGGCCATCAAAGCCAGATTTGTAATCTTTGAGCTTTTCCCTTCTTTCTTTTATGTTTTGCTTACGGAGTTTTAAGGCAGATTTTTGTTTATCGGTTAGGGATTTGGAAAAGGCATCCTTAAGTTTAATGAGGGATTCACGATTGCCTTTGATTACCTCTTTTTGTGAATCAGTAAGTGATTTCATAAGTGCCTGCTGTCTTTCTTTCATGGAAAGTGAATTGTCCTTGAGCAGAGATTTTTGTTCCTCAGAGAGTGAGTTTCTGAAAGCTTCTCTGTTCTGTTTTACCAATTCCCTTTGGGATTTGATCATCTCCAATTGTTTGGGTGTATAGATCTTGGGAGGAACTTTGTCTTGGGCCATCAATCCTCCAAAGGACAAAGTGGTAAATAACAACAGAACAAATATGGTTTTACTTTTTTCCATTTTAATTGACTGAGCTCAAAACATATTTTTCTTCAAACCATTCATCAAATTCGTTATCCTCCACAAACAGGGATTCGATTATAGTTTGGTCTGCCAGTAGATCTTGTTCAGAATCCTGTAAAGTTTGGACTAGCTTAGCTTGTTGTGAAACAGTATTTTGGGAATCGAAATATAGGTTAGCGGCCAGGAGTATGGCAAAAGAGGCTGCAACCCCATAATGCCAATATAAACGAAAAAAAGAAGTTTTTTTTGAGGACAAGGCGACGTCTTCTTTAACCAAAGATTCAAACTTTTCAGACCAAATGTGATTCTTGTCTTTTTCTAATGGAATTTCCACTTTAGAAAAAAGATCTTCGATCTCTCCATCATTAAACTGTTCTTTTTTACTCATCTTTGATTGAGGTTTTGTTTCAATGCCTTTAAGGCCAAACCTATTCGCTTTTCAATCGCTTTTTGTGACAAATTTAATACTTCTGCAATTTCTTTGTAAGTTAGGCCTTGCATCTTGTTCATCAACAAGGCTGTTTTTTGTTTCTCCGGCAATTGGTTTAAGGCTTTTTGAAATAGTACTTTTTTTTCCAAAAGATCATCATTGTTGTCTGGCTCCCGGATCAATCTCAAATCTATACTTTCTGTATACTCTTTTTCTACTTTTTTTCTTCGGATGTGGCTGATGAACTCGTCGGTGGCCATTTTAAAGAGCAGGCTTTTGATATTGCCCGA
>JAYPMF010000063.1:2653-10445 GCA_038129785.1 Flavobacteriaceae bacterium | reverse complement strand
TTGTAGTGGTGCGAATTTAGATTAGCTTAACACAACATTACCCATACATATTTTTATTTTTATAAAAATATTAATTTTTAAATAATTGTAATACAGTAATTTAATTTTTTTTCTTATCAATAAATAGTTAAACAAAATTAATATCTATACGTTATGTTTATGTAGTATTTAAAGACTTATGTTGAGGGATTTTTATTAATATATTGTAATTCGAAAAACCAAACTTTTAGATTTTAATTATCATTTTCAAGTATGTTTTCTTTTTTCACTAACAGAGGCAAACTTTTATCAAACCTTTATGGGCCTATTTTTACAATTATTAGATTAATTGATTTTAAGAATATTTATTTAAGTAAAATATCTTTTTTAAAATCTTATTCATTTAGTATACAATTCTATTTAGCAATATCTGATGCATTTTTCATTAAATCTTTAATTTATCATTGTATATATTCAAATCTTGTTGATTTTTATAGAAGTAACTTTTTCAATTATATTACACTTAGAGTTAATCAAGAAATTGATACTATATTTTCTGCCCATCTTGTGCGTAATTCCAATTTTACAAATTTTAAAATTAATTTATGAGAATATTTTTATTAATGCTCTTGTTAAGTACATCTCTAATTGCACAGAGAAGTATTGATGGTGTGGTTCTTGAGCAGTCAAGTGAGCAACCTTTAATGGGAGTTAATGTAATAAAAAAGAATACCAACGAAGGTGTTACTTCTGATTTTAATGGAAAATTTACATTGAACAATGTTTTACCTGGGGATGTCTATGTAATTAGTTACGTTGGTTTTAAATCTAAAGAAATAATTATTCAAGACCAGACCTCATTATCGATCTTATTAGACGAAGATTCTGCACTTTTAGATGAAATAGTTGTTGTTGGATATGGTTCTCAATTAAAAAGCAATGTCGTTGGATCTGTAGTTAGCGTTGAAGTTGACAAGGCCTCTCAAATTCCTACAACAAATGTGACTGAATTACTACGAGGTCGAGCAGCTGGTGTTCAAGTAAATTTGGGTGATCCTAGACCCGGTGGTAATTCAAGTATAATTATAAGAGGAAATGTTTCTGTTGCAGGAGGAAATAATCCGTTAATAATTGTTGATGGACTACCCTTTGATAATCTAAATGATATTTCACCAGACGATATTCAAAGTGTTGAGATTTTAAAAGATGCTGCTTCAACAGCAATCTATGGTGCCAGGGCATCTAACGGTGTAGTTTTGGTGACAACAAAAAAAGCCAAGGAGGGCTATACCACATTCAACTTTTCCAGCTATATAACTACGCAGACATTAACAAAGAATTTTGACATGTATGATGAGGTTGGTTTTTTTAACTATAGAATGGATGCATGGAGAGCGAGAACTGGAATTAGTAAACCACCAGTAAGATTTGTTTGGGATGATTTTGAATTAGATTTTATCGAGAATCAAAATTATGTAAACTGGGAGGATCTAGCCCTACAGGATGCTTTACTTTCGAATTACACTTTAAGTTACTCTTCAGGAACAGAAAAGTCAAAAGTATATTCAAGTCTTAATTATTTTACCCAAGATGGTATTATTCCTAATTCTGGTTTTGATAGGCTGCAGTTTAAATTAAATTACAGTCAAGAGTTAACTGATAAGCTTAGTCTAGATGGTATAATTAATATTCAAAATGCTAACCAAAGTAGAGAGACTGGTGGTATTTTTCTAGCCAGTCTAAGTCCTATCGCTAAACCTTATGACGATGATGGTAATTTAGTCAAATATTATTTCGGAGAAGAAAATTCAGTTGCAATAAATCCATTATGGGATCAAAATGAATCTTTTGATGAGACAGAAACAAATCTCACCGATATAAGTGTAAAACTCAACTACGATATTACACCCAAAATCAAATACTCCTTAAAAACATTCTACAGAAATAGAAATACTGACCAAGGAACTTATCGTTCATCTGAACACTCCGCAGGTGATGAGGGTAATAATGGAGTTGGAGTTTTAATTGATACGCAATACAAGCAATTACTTATTGAGCATATTTTGAATTATGATATCATTGATAATGATGTACATAAACTAGATTTTACTGGCGTACATGCCTTTGATCAGCAGGATTTTAAATTTAATGAACTTGTCAAATCTGATTTTGTAAATGATGCTTTGTTGTACAATGGATTAGCATCTGAGCTTTTAAGCAACTCTAGAGATGTTTGGAGGCGAAGAGTTCTATCATTTATGGGAAGATTTAGATACTCATTTCAAAACAAGTATTTGATGGAATTCACAACTCGTGCTGATGGTGCTTCCGTTTTTTCTGAGGACAATAAGTGGGGCTTCTTTCCAGCAGTATCTTTTGCGTACAAAGTTGAGGAGGATTTGAACTTGGATTATGTAAACCAACTAAAATTAAGATTGAGTTATGGAGCTACTGGAAATCAAGGAATAAACCCCTTAGAATCACTCGGAGTAGCAAATTACAACCCTTATGTTTTTGGGAACTCAACTGTTAGTGGTTCATCCGCTTCCTCGCGATTGAGAAACCCATCACTGAAATGGGAAACTACCACAACATTTAATACTGGTTTAGACTTCGGTATTTTTGACAATAGACTAAGAGGAACTTTTGAATACTATAAAGCAAATACTACTGATCTACTTTTAGATCGACAGTTAGCATCCTCAACTGGATATAATGTAACCAGATTTAATGTAGGTGAATTGCAGAACCAAGGTTTAGAATTAACCTTAAATGGAACCGCGTACGATAATAATGATCTTTCATTTGATATGGGGATTATGTGGTCTACAAACAAGAATGAGGTTATTGCCCTCACTGGTGAAACCCAAATTGACCTACAAACAGGTGAGGAATATTTTATTGATATAACTGACTCAGGAGGAAGAAGATTGTCAATTGGTCAATCAATCAATTCGTTTTGGCAACCAGAGTATGCAGGTATTTATCAGCCTGAGGATTTACTACCTGGAAGTCCAGTGAATCCTGAAGTGGGAGCAAAGGCTGGCCATATTCGTGTAGTGGATCAAAACGGTGATGGCTTAATCGATATTGAAGACAATGTGTTTTTAAATGCTGACCCAGATTGGTTTGGATCTTTAAACGCAACTCTGAGATTTAAGAATTTTGATCTTTTTGCCGATTTTTACATTGTCCAGGGTGTAACTAGAATTAATTCAATTTTAGCTAATGGAGAGTTTTGGAAAGCTGAGATGAACGGTCCAATTGTTCCATACTATACTGATGATAATCCGTCCACTTCTTGGCCTAAAGCCAATGCAACAGCTGCATGGCTTAAGCACTTAACTTCTTTTGCTGCTCAGGATGCATCCTATGTGAGACTAAGAACATTAACCTTAGGATATAACTTTGGAAATCGAATTAAGGATTTTATTAAGGCTAAATCTGGTAGGATTTATTTTACTGGAACTAATTTGTTTACAATGACTGATTTTCTGTCCTACTCACCTGAGCAGGATCTAAGTGCTGGGGTATTCCCTGAAACTCTCAACATGACAGTTGGACTAAAACTTTCTTTTTAATTACATAGAAATGATGAAAAAAATTAAAGTACTAAGTTTAGGGATATTCATAACGATTTTTTGTTCATGCTATCAGGAAGATTTTCTTAAGGACGAATTGTTGTCCAACAACTCTGTAGATTTTTTATATTCTAGCTCTGATGGAATTGCAAATGCAGTTGTTGGCCTTTACTCTCTTAATAGAGAGCCATATCAAAGAGACTGGTTTAATGGAGCTATTCCTCTAATTCTTCAAGCAAAAAGTGATATTTCAGCTGGAGTTGATGGTGAAATTTCTTTGTTTAGCAACTGTTTTTGGGGTTGTGGACTTGGAGGAGACTATGGAACTGAGGCAGCTTACGGATATTTTTGGGGCCATAATTACAAAATTATTGACGTGGCTAACTCTATTATCAGAGGTGGAGACGCTCTAATTGAAGGGGGAAGTAATGACGTGAAATTAATTAAGAATGTAGCAGAGGCAAGAGTTTTTAGAGCACATTCATATTTTACTCTTTATAGATTATTTAAAAATATATACATTAAAAATGAACCTACAACCCCTGAAACAGCATTTGACAGACCCTCTGAAATTTCATCAAAAGAGGAAATTTTTGATTTCATAAAAGAAGACTTAAACTTTGCAAGCGAAAATCTTTCTTACACTACTTCTGAATTTGGTAGGTGGAATAAAGGAGCGGTTGATCACATAAGAGCAAAAGTTGAAATGTGGCTTGGGAATTATTCGGAGGCTGCTGCTATAGTAGACAAAATTATCGAAAATGGCCCATATTCATTAGTAAATGTTGAACAAGTATTCGAGGGTGAATTAAATCATTCTGAAACATTATTTGCAATAAATTTTGAGAGAAATACTATTGGAGGGGGAGCGTGGCATCAAATGAATTGGCAGACTGTAGCTCATTACTCAGCTGTTCCAGGATTAAAACAATCCATTGAAAATGGTGGAGACGGTTTTGGATTCATTACTCTTAATCCATATGCTGTTGATCTTTTAAATGCTAATGCTGGTGACAAAAGAAAGGATAATTACTATATTTTTGAATACTTGTATAATGACCCTAAGACTTTACCTTCCAATAAAGATATAGGAGATCCACTTGATCTTTATCAAAATATAGCTAAAGACGATGACTTCTTTATGTATTTTAAACGTCAAAGCCCTGGTGTTCTTAAGTTTTTTGACCCAACAGTAGATCCAACTGACAGAATGCATTTTAAAAATATTATGATATACAGATTAGCTGAGACACTACTTATAGGTGCTGAAGCTCACTTTGAATCAGGAAATTCGGGTAAGGCTCTTGACTACCTTAATATGGTACGTCAAAGAGCTGGAATTTCCCCAGAGTCCTCTGCAACTATTGAAAAGATTTTTGAAGAAAGAGCCAGGGAGTTAGCATTCGAAGGACAGAGATGGTATAGCTTAAAAAGAAAAGACTTATTATTTGACTATCTAATGGACCATATGAATGCTCCGCTTTTAAATACTTATTATTCTAGAAATCACGTTAATCCTATGGAGGTTTATGGCCGTCATATGATTAACCTACCCATTCCACAGGGAGTTTTAGACCTCTTAGGTGCTGGGTATCCTCAAAATGAGGGATATAATTAAAAGATGTCTAACTAAATTTAAACTAAAACTAAAACTAAAATGAAACTAAAATTATTTACTATTATTAATCTTTTGGCCTTTACAATTTTTATTGGCTGTTCTAAAGATGATGATGACAACAACAATAACAACAATAATAATAATAATGATGACAACACTATTATTATTGAGGAAGAGGAAGAAGAGGAGGCTGTATTCATTGAAGTTGATCCTAACATTAATGATGGTGTTATAACTTTCGAGGAAACAGGACCAAGCTTATCAGCAGAAAACATGCAACCTGACGACAGATCACAAGGAAATTGGAGTAGATTTGGATCTGTAGGTGAAAATTCTATTTCTGTTGAATATGCCGATAACCCTGATAAAACGACAAATACGTCTGACAGAGTAATAAAAGTCACTGAGCCTGTTGGTGTTGAATCTTGGGCAGGGTTTTATTTTATGCTTGAAGAAAACATTGTTTTTCCAGCCGGTAAGGAGGCTATTTCATTTCATTTCCTTTCACCAGGTCCAGGGCACAATGTGCTTTTAAAACTTGAGGATGAGCTTGCAAACGGTACAGAGGGAAAAAAATCTACTGGAGACCTTTTTGCTATTACTGAGGGAACAGGTTGGGAAACAGTTGTATTTAATATCCCTGAGAAAAGTGGAGAGAGAAATGGCATTTACAATACTGTAACAATGATACTTGGTTATGGTATTTCCAATGATGCGGAGGTTAGTTATTATGTTGATAATTTTGATTTTGCAACTCCAAAAGAAGTCGTTATCGCAGCTGGTCCTGAGACCGCTCCAACAGCTCCAACATATTCTGCTGATGAGGTAATTTCAATTTTTAGTGATGCATACACTACATATGAAGGAGTAAATTATAATCCTAATTGGGGTCAATCAACTGCTGTATCAACTGAAACAATTGCTGATAATACGGTTTTGAAATATGAGAATCTAAATTACCAGGGTACAGAATTTCCAGCAATGGATTTAACGTCTAAAACAAGGCTTCATATTGACTATTTTACTGGCGATGCAACTTTACTTAATTTCTATTTAATAAGTGAAGGACCTGCTGAGGTTGCATACTCATTAGATGTTTCTAACCTAGGTGAGTGGAATAGTGTTGATATCGATTTGAGTCATTTTGCGGAAGTCGTTGATATGTCACAGGTTTTCCAGATAAAAGTAGACGGAAACGGTACAGTTTATTTTGATAATATTTACTTCTTCGGAGGTGGATCTGGAGCTGGAGTAGATCATACTGCTACAATGACAGGATCATTTGGTGGAGCTACAGTCTCTGAAAATGTTTTCAATTTTCCATCAGGTTCAGAGGGCTGGGCTGGTTTTGCAAATGAAGACACAACTATTTATCCTTTCTCATTTCCTAACGGCGGAAAGATAACTTTCAACGCCGCAACTGCTGGAACCGATGTAGCTATTAACTTCAGATTTGAAAAAAATCCACACCCTGACGTTGACCCTGCTTTTAACACTTCTAATGTAACTGTTAGTGGAACTGAAACTACTACATATAGTGTTGATATTGCTCCTCAACCGGCGGAAAATACATATAGTTCTTTTCTGATGTATCTTGTTACTCAAGATGCTGCAGTTACTGTTACAGACATTGTAGTTAGAGAGTACGACGCTGAGTAAGTATTTTTAATTAATAATTAGTCAAAGCTGTCTTTATTGGCAGCTTTGATTTAATATATGGTTATCAGGAATTTCATATTAACATTAATAAGTTCTTTAACGCTGACTATGTTTTCATATTGTAGCAAGTCATCTGATGAGGACAACCTTTTTGTTGAAGTTACATTGGGAAAAAATGGTTTGGTTAGTGTTGTTGCAACTGATGACAACGTAAGCAATTATAGGTTTTCCTTTGGATCAGGAGCAGTTTACAATAATACATCAGGCGAGGCTCAGTACAGGTATCAAAATACTGGAATATTTACTATAGCAGTGTGGGCCTTTTATGATGAAAATCAAGAATCATATTCTCAGAAAATTATTGATGTTGAAATAAAAAATGCTTCAGGTGGTCCTCAGGTGATTTCAAGTGATGGTTATATTGATGATAGTGAAGAAGTAACTGAGTACAGTGGATACACTCTTGTATGGAATGATGAGTTTAATTATAATGGAGCTCCATTAGACACAAAATGGCATTTTCAAAAGATTCCAATTTTTGGAGGTAGTTGGGCAAATGGTGAGAGGCAACACTATACAGATCGCCCAATAAATTCAAATGTTAGTGATGGTACGCTGAAAATAATTGCTCGAAAAGAAGATTATACTTACAGGGGATCAAGAAAAGAATATACCTCTGCAAGGCTTAATTCCAAATTTGATTTTCAATATGGAAGATTAGATGTTAGAGCAAAGTTACCCTCAAGTGGAGGGACATGGCCTGCAATTTGGACCCTAGGTACAAATGTTGATGAGGTGGGAAATTATCATGGAGATAGTGATGGAAGTGTGGGATGGCCTGCCTGTGGTGAGATAGATCTAATGGAACAAAGGGGTTTTAACAAACATGAGGTTTTGGGAACCTTTCACTGGTCTGATTCTCAAACTTCAGATTATGCGTCTCATGGGGAAACTA
>JAYPMF010000063.1:0-2643 GCA_038129785.1 Flavobacteriaceae bacterium | reverse complement strand
TCATGTGGATGATGTTTTACTTTCTAGTGTTTCTAATTCAAGTAGAATGCCTTTTGACAATCCTCATTATTTAATTTTAAATCTTGCTATGGGAGGAACTTTAGGAGGAGACATTCCACAAAATTTTATTAGTGATCAAATGGAGATAGACTATGTTAGATTTTATCAATAGTATAATTATTTAATTAATCGAATCAGATAGTAAACTTATTTTCCATACCTATAATTAAAGGTTTGGATAGAAAAATTTTGTTTTAAATGTTGACACAATCTTTAAAAATTATTTCAGAGATTAATTATGATAGCCTTAATAATGTCGAATTAGAGGAGGTTAAAATTAATAATGAAAGTTTTTTTAAAATATCTAATGTAGATAAAATGCGACCATTTTTTATGAGTTTGGTCAGCAACTCCAACCATTGGCTTTTTATCTCCAGTACAGGAGGTTTAACAGCCGGAAGAAAAGATACTAGCAATGCCCTTTTCCCTTATTACACAGATGATAAAATTATTCGATCGTCTGAAATTACAGGTAGTAAAACTATATTTCGGATTTCTAAAAATGTTAAAACACAGCTTTGGGAACCTTTCTCTATAAGGCAACAAGGATCAGTCAAAACCACAAGAAATCTCTATAAAAACAAACTAGGAAACAAAATTAAATTTGAAGAAATAAATCATGATCTAGGGATAAGCTTCTCATACACCTGGAAAACCAGTGATCGTTTCGGCTTCATTCGTGAAGCATTATTAGAAAATGAATCGTCAGAATCTATTAGTGTTAGTTTGATCGATGGAATTCAAAACATACTTCCATGGGGAATTGAACCTATGCTTCAAATGGGGAGTAGTAATTTGGCTGATGCATACAAAAGGAACGAACTAGATACAGAAAGTGGCTTGGGCGTATATTCACTTTCTGCTCTAATTGTAGATCGAGCTGAACCCAGTGAGGCTTTAAAAGCTAACACTGTCTGGTCATTAGGTTTTGAAAACCCAAATTACCTCTTATCCAACCTCCAATTAGATCAATTCAGAGCTGGCTTTCCAATTCAAAACGAGCTCGATATAAGAGCTGAAAAAGGAGCTTACTTTTTGAATTCAGATTTTTTCCTAGAACCAAAATCAAAAAAAAAATGGATCATAGTAGCTGATGTTAACCAAAGTATTGATCAGATAGTCCATAATAAGGAGCTTTTGACAAATAATCAAGATTTATTTAATGAACTGAATCAAGACATTGAATTTGGATCTCAGGAATTGGTTCGTTTGGTAGCTGCATCAGATGGACTTCAACTGACTAGCGATGGCCTGAGAAATACTAGACATTTCTCCAACACTCTTTTCAACATTATGAGAGGCGGGATATTTGATTTTAATTACACTATCGAGAAGACTGACCTAGGTAGATATTTGTTTGGAGCCAATAAAGAGTTATACTCCAAAAAAACAGATTTCTTGAATCAACTTAATGAAGATTCAAGCTTATCATCTATTCAAGCTCTATTAAACAATGAAACTGATTTAGACCTTGTAAGATTGATTAAAGAATATCTTCCTTTAAAATTCAGCAGAAGGCATGGAGATCCCAGTCGGCCATGGAATAAATTTTCTATAAATACTAAAAACGAAAAAGACGGATCAAAAATATTAGATTATCAAGGAAACTGGAGAGATATTTTTCAAAACTGGGAGGCCCTTGCTCACGCTTATCCCGATTTTATAGAGGGAATGATTTATAAATTTTTAAATGCCTCTACTTTTGATGGTTATAATCCATATCGGTTAACTAAAGATGGCTTTGATTGGGAAACTATCGAGCCAGATAATCCATGGTCTTATATTGGATATTGGGGGGATCATCAAATCATTTATTTATTGAAATTTTTAGAATTTTCAGAAAACTATTTCCCTAATAAACTCAATGCTATACTAGACCAAGACTTGTTTGTCTTTGCAAATGTACCATATAGGATCAAATCGGTCGAGGAGATATTGAATGATCCAAAAAACACTGTTGATTTTGACCAAGAAGCTAATGATGAAATTCTTAAAAGAAAAAGTAAACTTGGATCAGATGGAGCACTACTACAAGACTCTCAGGGTCAGATTTATAGGGTGAATTTTGTAGAGAAAATTTTAGTTAGCTTACTAGCTAAAATTTCAAACTTTATTCCCGAGGCAGGAATCTGGATGAATACCCAGCGTCCTGAGTGGAATGATGCCAATAATGCATTAGTGGGTAATGGGGTTTCTATGGTTACCCTATATTATTTAAGGAGATTTTTAACTTTTTTCAAAGGTTTCATCGCTAAAACAGAATTTACAGAATTTAGTATTTCTAAAGAGTTATGTCAATTTTTTAACTATACACTTGAGACTTTTGAAAAGCAAAAGCACCTGCTCAACTCATCCATTAATGATCATGATCGCAAGAAAATATTTGAAAGTCTTGCTCAGGCTGGAAGTGTCTATCGTCAAAAAATCTACAAATCCAGCTACACAAATCAAAAGGATAAGATTGCCATCGAAGAATTAGATAGCTTTATCACATTAGCTAACGACTTTGTAGAGCATACCATTAAAGCCAATAAAAGAGAAGATGGTTTATACCACTCATATAATCTAATAAATCTTAATGAG
>JAYPMF010000062.1:0-10449 GCA_038129785.1 Flavobacteriaceae bacterium | reverse complement strand
GTTCAGTGGAACACCTCCTGCACAATGTGCGATCAAACCTTTGGTCTTTATTTTTTTACTGATACTTTCGATGGCATCATCACTGACACATATCAAATATAAATCTGCTGCTTTGATTTGTGAAAGCTGATTGGTTATTGCAACTTTTGGTTTTGCAAAATCAATCTTTTCAATGGATCTATTAAACCACTGCGTCAAATTTACCTCCTTACATCTTAGAAATTGCTTATAGAAATAAAAAGCCAAATGGCCTGCTCCAATCAAAACGACTTTTGTCATGTTTCAAAAATACACAAAGATATTTCCCTAAGTTTATAAAACCTAAATCATATAGATGTGAAGTTATATTTTGTACCTCGGCAGTAATTTTTTTAAATTTTTACATAATGATTCCTGTTTCAATCATCATTGGGGCTTAAATGGGGTATTTTAATGTTTATTTCATTGATATTAATGGAAATTCTCAATTCTATTTTTTATTTGTAAACTTTTTAAAGACTTAGCGATGAATCATAAGGCTGTTATGTTAAGTTAGTTCAAATAGAAAATGATGATCGCCAAATAGGAAGAAACAATCTTTCTGCAATTCAATTTAGCCTTTTGAATATACAATTATTCGATTTCAACCGATATCTTTGCACTTCTAAAGAAAAGGTGTTGAGCAGATTTAAATGAAAGAAAGAGTTCTTAAATATTTATTTTCCAATCAGTTAATGGCTTTGTTGTTTATCGCCTTTTCTGCTGCTATGGCCATTGGAACTTTTATTGAAAGCTGGTACAGTACCGATACTGCCAAAATATGGGTTTACAACGCTTGGTGGTTCGAATTGATTCTAGCTCTTTTTATGCTCAATTTTTTTGGAAACATATTCAAATATAGATTATTGCGTAGGGAAAAATGGGCCATACTTATGATCCATTTATCTTTCATTTTGATCATTTTTGGTGCTTTTATTACACGTTATTTTGGATATGAAGGGGTTATGCCTATACGTGAGGGTTCTTCCGAAAATACTTTTTTGTCCGATAAGACTTATTTGACGGTTTTTGTAGAGGGTGAGATCAATGGTGTTCCCCAACGTAAAACACTTGAAAAAGATTTTCTTTTTTCAGAACATGTTAATAATGATTTTAAGTGGGAAAACGAATTCAACGGCCAGCCTTTTTCCATTGCATTCAAGGATTATGCAGAAGACGTAAGTGAGCAATTGGTATTGGATGATCGTGGTGATCGTTATATTAAAATCGTTGAATCATCTCAGGGAAGCCGTCACGATCATTCTCTCAAGGAAGGTGAAGTTGCAAACATTCATAACATTCTATTTACATTAAATAACCCAATTGTCGGAGCTGTAAATATTCGTTCGGAAGCGGGTTTGCATTACATGACCACTCCTTTTGATGGTACATATCTGAGGATGGTAGATCAACAATCCGGCACTGTTACTAAGGACATTGAGCAGGAATTACAGCTACGTTCACTGTACAATCTTCAGGGCTTTCAGTTCGTTATTCCTGAGCCCCCATTGCGAGGGAAATTTGATTGGGTAAAGTCCGAAGAAGGAGCACCGGGTGTACAGGACGCTCTGAGACTTCGAGTAGCCACTAACGGAAAAATTGATTCCATTACTTTATTAGGAGGAAAAGGAATCGTTAATAACATGAAAAAAATCTCAATAAGTGGGCTAGATTTTTATTTTAAGTTTGGTTCCAAACGATTGAATTTACCTTTTGCTATTCGCTTGAATGATTTTATTGCGGAAAAATATCCCGGTACAGAAAAAAGTTATTCCTCCTTTAAGAGTAAAATTACTGTTGAGGAACAGACTGATTTCGATTATGATATTTATATGAATCATGTTTTGGATCACAAAGGATATCGTTTTTTTCAGGCTTCATTTGATCCCGATGAAAAGGGAACAGTCCTCTCAGTTAATCATGATTTTTGGGGAACCTGGGTCACTTATGCTGGTTATATATTACTCTATTTGAGTATGATGGGTATTTTCTTTCTCGGAAAAACTAGGTTTAAGGATCTTTCTAAGGCTCTGGAAAAAATAAAACAAAAAAAGAATGCTATATCCGCTGTTTTATTATTGGTATCGTCAGGTTTAAGCGCTCAATCACACGATCACAATCCATTAAATAGTTTTGATTTTGACTCTGTAGTCAAGGCCAATACAATTTCTAAAAAACATGCACAAAAATTTGGTAGTTTAGTTATTCAAGACTTGGGTGGAAGAATGAAGCCTGCTAATACTTTTTCTTCCGAACTGCTTCGTAAGGTAAGTAAACAGGATTATTATGGAGAACTCAATGCGGATCAAGTGATGATGTCAATTGTTGAAAGTCCCGCACTCTGGTACAATGTACCTATCATTTACCTTAAGAGAGGTAATGACAGTTTACGAAAAATTGTAGGCGCAGATCCCAAACAAAAATATACTTCTCTGGTTTCTTTTTTTGACCAACATGGCAACTATAAGATATCTTCCCAACTGGAGGATGCCTATCGTGCTGCTCTACCTAATCAATTCCAAAAAGATTTTATCGAAGTTGATAAAAGAGTGAATCTTTTATATGCTGCACTTGAAGGAAAAATTTTGAGAATTTTTCCTATTCCCGGTGATCCCTCGAATAAGTGGGTATCTTATCCCGAGTTGAATGAAGCTTCATTTAGGGGGAAAGATTCTCTATATGTGCAAAATATCTTACCTCTTTATTTTAATGCCTTGAGGCTGGCAAGAAATGATGGTGACTATACCCAAGCTGAAAACCTTCTAGAGAGCCTAGAGGGTTTTCAGAAGAAATTTGGAGCGAGTGTTATGCCTTCGGAGGATAAAATTGAAGCAGAAATTCTTTATAATCAATACGATATTTTTAAAAAACTTTTCAGCTGGTACCTATATGTGGGATTACTTCTTTTTGTGTTTTTGATTATCAAGATTTTTTGGGAAAATAAAATTTTAAATTTGAGTATTAACTTTTTAAAATGGAGTGTGCTATTACTTTTTCTACTTCACACCGCCGGGTTGATATCACGTTGGTTTATTTCTGGTCACGCTCCATGGAGTGATGCATATGAATCGATGATATATGTTGCTTGGGCCACCATGTTTTTTGGGTTGATTTTTGGAAGGAAATCCGAACTAACACAAGCTGCAACTGCTTTTGTTTCTTCTATGGTGCTGATGATTGCTCATTGGAACTGGATGGATCCTGCAATTGCCAATTTGCAGCCCGTTTTGGATAGTTATTGGTTAATGATACATGTGGCTGTGATAGTTGGTAGCTATGGCCCTTTTGCACTTAGTATGATCATTGGTGTGGTTGCACTTATTTTAATTTCCATTACCAGTAAAAAAAACAAAGAAAAAATAGATTTAAACATCAAGGAGTTGACCATAATAAATGAACTTTCTTTAATTGTAGGATTAATCATGCTTACCATTGGAAATTTTTTGGGAGGTATGTGGGCCAATGAAAGCTGGGGACGATATTGGGGATGGGACCCTAAGGAGACTTGGGCTTTAATCAGTATTTTAATATATGCTTTTGTGATCCATATGCGTTTTGTTCCTGGCCTAAGGGGAAATTGGACCTTTAATTTTATGAGTATTGTGGCATTTGCCAGTATATTAATGACCTATTTTGGAGTTAATTTTTATTTGGTTGGTTTGCATTCTTATGCCAGTGGAGATAAAATCATAACACCAAGTTTTGTTTACTATGCAATTGGATTTGTTGCCTTTCTAGGTGCTATTTCTTATTGGAGGTATAAAGAGGTTTTTAAAGCTTAAAAAGGCATGATATCTTTTTTAATAAAAATGAAAAACTGTTTTCTCCCTTTTTTTGCATTATTATTTTTAGCATGTAATAATGATCAATTGGAGCCACTCAACGAAAATGAGGTTAACAAGAATAAATGGGAGGCTTTGAATCTCGATTCCTATAGTTTTACACTACAAATTTCATGTTTTTGTACCGAAGAAACTACACTACCCAAAGAAGTCAAAGTCGTAAATAATAAAATTACTTTAGTCAATGAAACACCTTATAATCCTGAGCAGCATTGGGGCGTGATGACAATCTCTCAATTTTTTAATGAAATTGAAAATGCAGAAAGAGAAGAGGTTTTTATGCTAAGTGTTGAATACGATACAGATAAAGGATTTCCAAATTCTGTTTATATCGATCGAGAAGAAATGATTGCTGATGAAGAAATAGGTTACACAGTTACCAATATGAAGTATTAAATCTCGAAGGTATCAATAAAGTCGTCTTGATCAATTCCTTTGGATACCATCTCCAATGCTTTTTTGACTATATCTCTGGAATTTTCAGTTTCAAAACCCAAACCGATTACCATTTTTTCCAACAATTTTTTTTCATTGTCATCCGCAATTTTATCAGCATAAACCATTTTACTCAAGTCATAAAGTCTTTCCAGACGAGATTTTTTATTTGAGGGTGGATCAGTTTTGAAGCCCTCAGGAGATGCTAAGATTTCGTCAACTGTATCAGGGTCAATCTCAAGATAGATAGCTAGTCGATCAATGAATGCTTTTTCTTCATCAGAGATATTATTGTCCGCTAAGGCCAAATTGACAATAGCGGTAAAATGAGATTTGTTTGTGTTCTTGAACCTTTTGTTGTAAAGCTGAGAAAAATTCATAAAAATTTAATTTGCTTTAATCGTTAACAAAAAATAAATTTAAATAGAATCTTGAGAAAAATTAATAATAAAAATGAATTTATTTCTTTTGATTGAAAGGAAAATCAGGATTTAAACTATACTCAAAACACTCCAATTCAAAGAACGAAATTGCGGCCAAAAAATGATCAAATATATCTGACATTATGCCTTCATAATTTACCCATACTTTGTCTTTAACAAAAACATAGACTTCCAGTGGAACTCCCTGGGGGGTAGGTGCCAATTGCCTTACCATTAGTGTCAAATCCGGGTTTATCTTTGGATGGCTTTGAAGGTAAGCCATTGCATATCTTCGAAAAAGTCCAATGTTGGTCATATTTCTCCCGTTCAGTAAAAGAGATTTATCAGTCTGGTTCGCATAATTTTCCGCTTCAATTTCTTTTTTTCTTTGTGAAATATAAGGTGCAATTCTCTCGATCTTTGATATCTTCTGAAGTTGCTGTTCGTTTACAAAATGAATACTTGAAACTCGTATTAGGAGAGCCCGTTTGATTCTTCTTCCGCCGGATTCACTCATGCCCCTCCAATTTATAAATGAATCTGAAACTAGCTTATATGTTGGAATAGAAGTAATGGTGTTGTCAAAGTTCTGTACTTTGACCGTTGAAAGGTTGATCTCTATCACATCACCATCGGCATTGTAACTTTTCATGGTTATCCAATCTCCAATTCTTACCGTATCGTTGATGGTCACTTGAATACTGGCCACAAATCCCAGTATAGAGTCTTTGAAAATTAATAGAATAACAGCCGACAGTGCTCCTAAGGTGGCCAAAAAAGCACCAATTTCTTTACCTGATAAAATGGAGAAAATAACCATGATTCCGATGAACCATATAAAAATCATTATGACTTGGATGTAACTGTCAATCGGTTTGTCCCTGAAGTTTTTTAATGTTTTGAGAAAGTCTTTGATTGTATTCAATAACCTTCTGACTAATAATATGGTGAAAATGGCGACCAAAATGTCTAAAACAGACATTACTGGCTGTTTTATAAGGGGAAAGGTATTGAGAGACTTTGGGAGAAAGCCAATTACTAGGAAAAGTGGGGGGAATAGGGATATCGTTTCCGGAATCTTGTTTTTGATCAGATAATCATCAAATTTTGATTTTGTTCTTTTTGAAATATTTGAAAAAATTAATCCAAAAACCCGTTTACCAATCAACCATAAAATAAAGGCTATTAAACTTATAATCAGCCCAAGTGTAAAAGATTCTAATTCGTTAGCCGCTGAAGGATTGATTCCCAAACGTCGGTAAAAGTCCAGCAGCACTTGTTTCATAAGATTGGATAATAATTGACTAAATTACTTTAAAAAATACTATTAGAGCATATCAAGCTAAATAGAATAAAAAAACCCCTAAAAGGGGTTTTAAAAAAAGCTTATTTGGGCTTAGAGAATTGTAATGGGAATTTCTACCCTTGCATTTCCCCAACCAGCATGAAGAACTGCATTATTTCCCTCACCACTAAATGCGAAGGAGAAGGCTTCTAGATATTCGGTTGATTCTGTAATGGGTACTTCTATTCTTACAACATCTTTTGATTGGTCGTAGTTGTATGCCCCCCAAACATTTGTGGCTGAATTAATTATGATCTCGGAGGAATTATCTTTGGGGTAGGAATACATGGTGTAAGTTCCTGTTTTGATAACTTTTCCTCCCATTTTGACAGACTTATAAAGTCTGAACTCAGTGGCTTCATTAGCTCCAGTTCTCCAAATTTTATATGTTGGGACAACATCTTCTAGATTCCTGCCTCTCAATTGAGGACGGCTGTATGTGACGACAACAGCCTTGTCTGTAACCCTATTGGGAACAGGATAAAATACACGATCCATAGGGCTTTTGTCTAAACCTTTAAAATTTTGTGCTTGTGTTAAGTTAGCTGATGCTAATAGGATAATTATGAGTAGTTTTTTCATTGGGTAATTTGTTAAGTTTAAATATTAATTATTACAAACCATTTCAATACCACAACAAGAGGGTGACTTGATTTTTCCTTCACATTCTAGGCATTTGGAAATTTGGACTTCCTCACCGTTATCTAAAATAAGGATATCATCAACTAATGGTTCATCACATTTAGCGCAACTTGCGTTGACGGCCATGCCACAATTGTCGCATTCATACGTTGCCATATTTTTTTACTTTAAAGTTAATAAGTTTTCAGAAACTTTGAAAAAATATTATTTTTTTTGATCATTTAACTTCAAAAGATGTTTTTCCTGCAGGAAAATCTTTTAGATGAAAATATCCTTTTTTAGCCAGATTTTGTTCGAGTTGACCATTGATATAAAGCTTTTTTTTACCTTTTACAGCAGGAATCATTAGGTCTCCTTTAACCCCTCCCGGCAGATGAACCTTCATTGTAAAAGTGTTTTCAGTTTGACGAAACTCAAGCTCAACTGCTCCTGTGATAAAACTGGTTTTAAGTTTGCCAAATTTCAAGTTCCCTATCTTGGGGTGAATTTTGATTTTTTGCGCACCGGGGGTCAGCGGGGCTACTCCCATCATCTTCCTGACAATAATATTGGCGGGGGCTCCACCCCAGGCATGGTTCAAATCTAAATTAGGTTTATACCTCTTGTCCCATGCTTCCATGGTGATGGTTGACCCATATCGTATCATGTTGTACCAGCTTCTTTCTGTTTTTGCGGCCATCAGTCTTATGGCTTGATTCGCTCCGCCATAATCAAAAAGACCCTCAAGTAAAATTTGTGATCCGTAGACACTGCATGACATTTTTTTTTGCGCTACATAATTCATTACATTTTCGACATCTTTCTCTGGGATCAGCCCAAAAGTCAAAGCAAACATATTGGCGTGTTGAGATTTATGGTCTGTATCCTCCCCATCATTAATCAAACCATTGTTTTGGTCCTGAAAGGTTTCCTGATATGCTTTTTTGACTTTTTCACTGCGCTTTTGAAATAAGCTTAGATCCTCCTTTTGATCTAGATCAAGGGCAATTCTTTCCATTATTTTCAAAGCTCCATAATATAATGCATTTACAACTGCATTATAGGTTTGATAAACATAACCATCGTTTTCTCCTGGATACTCCTTTTCTGTACCTATATAATGCTTTAGGTTATTATAACCACCGGGTGGCTGAGCCTGTGGCCAGTCAACAATGTCTCTTAGATTGTTATTTTTCCCCCAATGATTTTTGTGTAATTTTTCAAAAAAGGCATTCGTTTGTCTACCAGTCAATGTACTAATTAGATCTGTCTCATCTGACAAATCCATTAGTGTTTTCATTTTTAACTCATCATAGTATTTAACAATGAACCGATTGTCTCCTGTGTAGAGATAATCATACCAGGCCATCAGAATATTATAAAGGGTCCATTCAGTGGGCCATGTAGGGTTGAACAACAAGTGCCTCATGCTACCTCTGGCAATACCATACTCAGCGTCTACTGCATAGTGAGAAAGTTGGTTGATAAAAGCGTCAGCTTCATAAGGGATCCGCTCTCTGTCTCCATCTACGTAGTAACCACAAAAACTTGTAGCTTTCATTGAGTATTTGCAAAGTTCCCATACTTGATTTAATATCTCATCATTTGATTCAAAAAACGAGGCGTTATCGTCAAAGGTGTAATGAACCATGGTCCTTACTACTTCATCGATTTTTAAATTTCCTTTATAGTTATGAATTTCTGCATATCTGAACGGATACACCTCTCCAATATATTCAGGCATTTTAATCATAAATCGATTACGGGCTCTTTTTTCATTTTTGGGCCATTCAATTTCATACCAATGTGTTCCAGGTTTTAATTTTAATTGGGTTTTGTAATATCTGATATTACCTCCTAAATTTTCAACAGATAAATCATCTTTTTTTTTCATTTCACCTAATGATATGCTTACAGTATCTTCCTCTGATGAGGTGAGCTTCATTTTTAACTTAGCAAAAGCAGCTTTTTTAAAATCAAGAAAAAATCCTCCAACATTTTTTTTATAGATATCTGCATTTTGGTCTACTGCAATAAGAGGTTCTTGGGAATATTTTTCTGTTGAAGCTTCAGGATCAATTACAAAAGACTGTGGTTGAGAGAAGGAGGTGCTGAGTTCTTCATTTTCCCAATATCTTATTTTCCAAGAGTAAACTTTATTTTTTTTGAGAGGAGGTCCTTCGTATTGGACAGAAAACTTGTTACTGAGTATTTTTCCACTATCCCAAATATTCCCTTTATTCTGTTTTAATTTTTTGGGATTATCACTCACCAAAACTTGATAAGCAACAGTCGTTAAGGAACGGTCATCTATAATCCAATTGAAAATAGGCTTTAAAGATTGGACTTTTGCAATTTCGTAACCATTTTTGGTCAAGATATTATCGTTCAACGGTAGGTTCTGTCTTTTTCCATTTAGTCCTACATAATCTGAATTTCGCATTAAATCAGTTCTTAAACCTTTGGGTTGAATATCTACTTTTACGCAGCTTTGGGAGAACAATGCGATAAGTGTTACTATGACATGGTGATAAGTTTTTATTTTCATTGTTTTTTATATAATTCTTTGAATTTAGCGGCAAATCTTTTACCCAATAACTCGAGACTTTTGTGGTCATAGTGTGTGCCATCAAAAGTTGAGGTTCCAATGGATTTTACGCTTGTTGCATGGGGAATTTCACTATTGAGCCTATCCAACATTTTCTTAAAGTCTTCATTTTCAGGTTGGTTCTTGTTTAATTCTGAGGCAATAAAAATCATTTGTTCATTATTAAAATCCTTTCTCAAACTGTAAATCATTGATTTGAGTTTTTCAAAGTAGATGCTAAATTCCGGATCTTTATCGCCAAGATTACCTTCTCCTTGAAGCCAAAAGGTAGCAATTATCTTTCCTTGATTACCAATGGCCGATTTGCCTCTTCTGATGGCTTCACTATAGAAATACGTTCCAGGAATCCACTGATTAATTTTGGTACCCCCTCTAGCATTGACTACCAATCCAATTGGATTGATTTTTCCGTCAGTGGATACTTCATGGGCGAAAGAATATCCTAAATTAAATCGCTGCATACTGGCCTCTTTTCTAATCGAAGAGTGAATATTTAAAGGACTTTTTAGTGGAATCCATTGATTCATGCTGTCTAGTAAAAATGCTTTTTGAACGACTTGGTAATCTTGATCTTGCAAGTTGGCTCTCCCGGACATATTGGATTGTCCTAATAGTAGAATGATTTCTTTAGGCGAGTCTTTGGGTATCTGTGCGGTAAGAGTAAAACTAAAAATCACAATGATGAAATGCAAAATTGGGTTGAGGACTTTTGCAAAACATTGGGTAGTCAGAAACGAATATATTCTCATTTGATAAATGGGTCAAACAATATTTTAATCCTTGTATTGATTTTTACCATTTTGTTTCAAAAGTTCGAAACGATCAAATAATTCTCCAGTGGCAGTAAAGGATTGATAAATCAATCGGTTTCCATCAATTGAAATATGTTGAAATAATTGCTTGCGTTCTCCATTTTTATCTTGTGTCGCTCCAAATTCGCCCCAACCAGATTCTTTGACAGAATACATTTTTCCACCACTAACAGAAACGACATATACTGGACCCTTCACTATTTTGTTGGCGGAGTTTTTCTCCATATAAGTAGGTTTTTCGTATACCGCTCCTCTGGCATAGCTGTGATCGTGTCCTTGTAAAGCCAAATCTACATTGTAGTGATCTAGCAAAGGTTTCCAAAGTGCCCTAAGCATAGGATTGTCT
>JAYPMF010000061.1:0-10773 GCA_038129785.1 Flavobacteriaceae bacterium | reverse complement strand
AAGCTTTGGCGAAAAAACACTACCCCCCCGCATGTACTGGTCATGACCGCGACCCCCATACCTCGTACCCTGGCCATGAGCGTATATGGAGATTTAGACATATCGGTCATCGATGAACTCCCCCCCGGTCGAAAGAAGGTCAAAACAATCCATCGCTTTGACAGTAACCGTTTGAAAGTATTTAAATTCATTGCAGATGAAATACAAAAAGGCCGGCAAATTTATATGGTATATCCGCTGATCAAGGAATCTGAAAAAATGGATTACAAAGACTTGATGGATGGTTATGAAAGTATTATCAGAGCCTTCCCCCCTACCAAATATCAGGTCAGTATAGTACATGGCCAAATGCCCGCCAAAGACAAAGATTATGAAATGGAACGCTATGTCAAAAAACAAACCCAAATCATGGTGGCCACTACTGTGATAGAAGTAGGCGTCAATGTTCCCAACGCCTCTGTTATGGTCATAGAAAGTGCGGAGCGTTTCGGATTGTCACAACTGCATCAACTACGCGGTCGTGTTGGTCGGGGCAATGACCAAAGTTATTGCATCCTGATGAGCAGTCACAAACTCAGTACTGAGGCCAAAACCCGATTGGAAACCATGACCGCCACTACCGATGGATTTAAAATTGCAGAAGTTGATTTAAGGCTCAGAGGGCCGGGAGATCTTATGGGAACGCAACAAAGTGGGGTGTTACAACTCAAAATTGCAGACATTATAAAAGATAATCAGTGGCTCAAAGCAGCCCGCAGTGATGCTAGAGCATTATTACTAGAAGACACTCAATTGAAAGCTCAAAAAAACTCCCCTCTTAGACAAACCTTAGCCAAAATGAAAGCCTATCAAAACATATGGAATTACATCAGTTAAAAAAGCGGGTTAACCATAGATTCTTATCTTTACCCATCGATTTTAATTTCACTAATATCTGATGAAAATATCATACAACTGGATCAAGCAGTTTCTAGAGATTGACCTTCCCTCAGAACAGGTATCCGAAATTTTGACCGATTTGGGTCTGGAGGTCGAAAGCGTTAAAACATACGAATCCGTTAGAGGACGGCTTGAAGGTGTTGTTATAGGTGAGGTTTTACATTGTTCACAACATCCCAATGCTGACCGTTTAAAGGTCACAGAAGTTGATCTAGGAAAGAAAGTAGTTCAAATCGTCTGCGGAGCGCCTAATGTAGCTAAAGGACAAAAAGTTGCAGTTGCCACTGTAGGTACTTCATTATACGATAAAGAAGGCAAAGAATTTTTAATTAAAAAGAGTAAAATTAGAGGGGAGGAAAGTGATGGTATGATTTGTGCAGAGGATGAACTGGGACTGGGTGAATCTCACGATGGTATAATGATTTTGGATACTGATTTGAAAAATGGAACCCCCTGTAAGGAGGTTTTCAATATCGAAGTAGATACTGTTTTTGAAATAGGACTAACACCGAATCGTGCTGATGCTATGAGTCATATGGGAGTTGCTCGTGATCTAAAAGCCTATTTTCAATTTAGAGGCTTCAAATTTAAATGGTCAGAACCCGTTATAGATAAATTCATCGCTGATTCTACTGACAAAAAGTTTAGTGTTTCTGTCGAATCTAAAAAAAAGGTACCCAGATATATGGGAGTCAATATCAAAAATTTGACTATTAAAACCTCTCCAGATTGGCTCCAGAATCGTCTTAAAGCTCTAGGTATAACTCCAAAAAATAATATTATAGACATTACCAATTTTGTTTTACATCATCTAGGACAACCCTTACATGCCTTTGATTTGAATAAAATCAAAGGTGGAATTATTGTTAAAAACGTTCCACAGGATACTCCTTTCGTCACTTTGGATGGTGTGTCGCGTAATCTCCATGCCGATGATCTTATGATCTGCGATCATCAAAAACCTCTTTGTATTGCAGGAGTTTTTGGGGGTCAAGATTCTGGAGTCAGTGAGAATACTACTAGTATATTTCTTGAAAGTGCCTACTTTGATCCTGTAAGTATAAGAAAGTCAGCCAAAAGACATGGATTGAATACCGACGCATCCTTCAGGTTTGAGAGAGGAATTGACCCACAGATCACAAGCAAAGCACTTAGTTACGCTGCCAAATTGGTGGTGGAACTAGCAGGGGGAACCATTGAAGGGAAACCGATTGACATCAAGCAAGAACTCCCAAAGGCATACAAATTTATGTTAAGCTATGAGCAAATCAATAATACCATTGGACAAGAAATTCCTCAAGATGAAGTATCTAAAATTTTGACAGGACTTGAAATTAAAATAGAAAATTACAATGAGGGAGAAATGTTGGTTGAAGTCCCGCAGTACAGAGTGGATGTTACACGCCCTGCCGATGTCATTGAAGAAATACTAAGGGTATATGGTTACAATAATGTAAACATATCCAAACTGCTTAAAACCAATCTTCCTGATTTTGAAATTTCTAACGATCACCAAATTACTGAACGATTATCCAATCAATTGGTCAGTTTGGGTTTTCACGAAATGATCAACAATTCAATCAACAGTCCTGATTACGGAAAAATTTCCAAAAGTATCAAAGCACTTGAGGGGGTAAACATCATTAACCCATTGGGTCAGGAACTATCTCAAATGAGGACTTCCCTTCTTCCTGGAGCATTAGAAGTATTGGCATTTAATATTAACCGTCAGTCAAAATCTTTAAAATTTTTTGAGTTTGGGAAAACCTACCAACATGCTAATGGAGGCTATAAAGAAGAGAAATATCTTTCTTTAGTCATTTGTGGTGATGTTTACAGAGAAAACTGGAATGTTTCATATCAACCTCATCTTTTTTTCTATTTCAAAGGCATTATCCAACAAATACTTCAAAAAAACTGCTCGATTCATTGGGAAGAAAGCATTTCAGGTAAGGATATTTTTTCCGAAGGATTGACATATAGTCACAAAGGGAAAACAATTTTAGATTTTGGATATGTAAAAAATAATATTCTACAAAAATTTAATATAAACCAGGAGGTGCTGTTCGCAGAAATAAGCTTTAGTGTATTGGCTGATTTTGTCAAAAACAACAACATATTATATAATGAAATTCCTAAATTTCCCCAGATACGAAGAGATTTTGCACTCTTACTTGATGATAGCGTCTCTTTCGATGCATTGAAAAAAACTGCTTTAAATACTGAAAAAAATATACTTAAAGCTGTCAAGCTTTTTGATGTTTATGAGGGTAACAAACTCCCAAAGGGAAAAAAGTCATACGGTGTAAGCTTTTATTTTCAAGATCCTAAAAAGACCCTGACGGACAAATATGTTGACATAATCATGAAGAAGTTGCAAAATCAATTTGAAAAAAAATTTGGTGCACAACTGCGTTGATATTAAAATTTCGATTTTTTTTTTACTGTTGTCAAAACCTAATTTTATTCCTAATTTTACATTTGAAATTGAAAATGATGATGATGAAGCTTTTCCCTCGAACACAAATTGATCAAATACTTCAAGAACTTACGCAGAGTGATACTACAATAAACCTTGTTGATTATTTTTACCAAAACACCAAAGTAAAAAAAGGTGTTAATAATTTTGATTTTGAGCGATTGGAAACTAACAAGATTTTCCATTTAAATCAAATTAAAAAAGTTTGTATTGATTATAGACTTAGGTTTTTAGATCTCAAATATTTCAAAGGAAATATACCAAAGGAAGGCATTGAAAAAATCACCCAATTGGAAAAGGATCATGAAACTTCTTTGGAAGGTTTTAAGATAATGGCACCCTCAGTACTTTTTAGGTTAAAAAAAACAGACGACCCATTATTGTTTGTTCCCCTTGGTAATAATCACTTTTACCTCATTCATAAATGGGGTAATGATCTGTCTTTTTTTAGAAAAGCTTGGGCTTGGCCATTTAAAAACATCTGGAACCTGTTGATCGCTGTTTTGCTGATAAGTTTTTTTGCAACACTTTTAACACCCTATCAAATTTTCACTAAAACCCCAACAGCAAAGACTTTTTGGATGCTTTATTTCTTTATGTTTAAAGCGATAGCTTCTATCGTTTTATATTACGGTTTTGCTTTGGGAAAAAACTTTAATCCCGCCATCTGGAATAACCGTTACGATAAAACCTAAGATTATTTACTCTTCAAGATTCGCAGGAAATTTTAATGAAAATATTATTTCAGTAATAGCAATTTTAAATGCTATGTAATAAACATCATATCTTAACTGTGTTTAAAGATTTTTTAGCTTAGGCACCTTTGTTATAGATTGTAATTGTGACCAACAAACACTCTTGAAGAGCACAATGACAAACTAAAACTATATATAAAGATACTCAATTCATTAAATACATAATTTTCCTATTTTTATATATTTGCCTCTATGAAAAAATTGATTTACACCTTGCCCTTATTATTATTATTGAATTTACCCACTAATATTAACGCTCAAACTGATCCCGACGAAATGGGAGCTTGGTACATGTACATACTGAGCACCCAGTTCAGAAAAGACAGTCTTTGGGGATTTCAAGGAGATATTCAGCACAGAAACTTTAACCTAATTGGTGATTTACAACAGTTACTTATACGTGGTGGCTTTACTTACATGCCTAAAGAAAGTCCATTAAAATTAACCTTAGGATACGCATATATCAGTATTGGGACTTATGGAGACAGTGATGAAAAGACTGCAGAACACCGTTTTTATCAGGAAACTTCTTTTCCAATAAAATTGGCCAAAAGTTTATTTTCAACTCATCGTTTTCGATATGAAATGCGTTATATTGAAGATCAAGATTTTAGAACCCGATATCGCTACGCTATATTTTTGAATATTCCACTCAACAGACCATTAATTGAACCTAAAACTTTTTATCTCTCCCTTTATGACGAAGTTTTCATCAATGGCCAACGAAGAATTGGTAATGGAAAAACTGTTTCTTTTTTCGATCATAATCGCCTGTATGGTGCTTTAGGTTATGTCTTTAGAAAAGGATTCAAAATGCAATTCGGCATGATGAGACTAACATCTAATAAATTTGGAAAAAACCAGCTCCAACTTAGTTTACATCATACTTTTTAAACATTTTTAAAAACAGTAATAAAAGATAGAAATAACTTTTAAGAGAATTCCATTATAGTATTTAGAACATATTAATTTTAAGAGCTATAAAGCTTGTCCCTGAGTTCTTTAATATTTTTGTCCCCCATATAATCGTCAAAGTTACTATAGCGGTCAATTAATCCTTTTGGGGTCAATTCAAGTATCCGATTTCCAACAGTTTGTGCAAAAGCATGATCATGGGTGGTTAAAAGAATAGTTCCTTTAAAATTTTTCAATGAATTATTTATAGCAGTAATAGATTCCAAATCCAAGTGGTTTGTAGGTTCATCGAACATAAGAACATTGGCACGAGACATCATCATTTTAGACAACATACAACGCACTTTTTCTCCACCAGAAAGCACATTGGACGCTTTCAAGGCCTCGTCCCCACTAAATAACATTTTACCTAAAAAACCACGGAGATACACCTCTTCTCTCTCCTCTTCTGTCTGAGTCCATTGTCTGAGCCAATCAACTAAAGAAAGATCGGAATCAAAAAAATCACTATTATCCAATGGTAAGTATGCCTGACTGGTTGTTATTCCCCATTCAAATTTCCCACTGTCGGCAATTAATTTACCGTTGATTATCTCGTAAAAAGCGCTGACCGATCTCGAATCTTTAGAATATAAAACGGCTTTATCTCCGCGTGCTAAATTAAAATGAATATCATCAAAAAGGGTTTCGTTTTCCAAGCTGTAGGATAAGCCCTCTATATTCAATATTTGGTCTCCTGCTTCTCTTTCTTGTTCGAAAATGATTCCTGGATAGCGGCGACTAGAGGGACGTATTTCCTCAATATTGAGTTTATCGATCATTTTTTTACGGGAAGTAGCCTGTTTGGATTTGGCAACGTTTGCTGAGAATCGTGCAATAAATTCCTGTAACTCTTTCTTTTTTTCCTCTGCTTTCTTGTTTTGTTGGGCTCTTTGGCGAGCAGCTAGCTGGCTAGATTCGCACCAGAATGTATAGTTACCAGAATAATGATTGATCTTTCCAAAATCTATATCGGAAATGTGGGTACATACTGCGTCGAGAAAATGACGATCGTGAGAAACAACAATCACTGTATTTTCATAATTGGCCAAAAAGTTTTCCAACCAAATGATTGTATCATAATCCAAATCATTGGTAGGTTCATCCATAATCAATACATCAGGATTCCCGAAAAGAGCTTGCGCCAAAAGCACTCTTACCTTTTGCTTTCCATCTAAATCTGCCATAGAACTATAATGAAATTGATCAGGTATTTCAAGGTTGGATAAGAGTGAGGCTGCATCGCTTTCTGCATTCCAACCATCCATCTCTTCAAATTTAATCTGTAATTCTCCGACCTTTTCACCGTCGGAATCAGAAAAATCTGACTTAGAGTACAATTCTTCAATGGTCTGTTTAATTTTAAATAGAGGTTTGTTCCCCCTCAAAACAGTCTCTAAAACCGTATATGCATCATATGCATTGTGATTTTGTTCTAAAACAGACATACGTTTGCCTGGTTCTAAAAATACAGAACCTGAAGTGGCCTCTTGAAGACCGCAGATGATTTTTAAAAAAGTAGATTTTCCAGCTCCATTGGCACCAATGATACCGTAGCAATTCCCAGGCGTAAAAGTCAGATTGACCTCGTCAAAAAGCAATCTTTTACCAAATTGAACCGATAAATTGTTAACCGATAGCATAACTTTAGCTTAGCGTTCGCAAAAGTAAATATTTCTACAATAGGGTTTTCTTTTTTTTAAAGTTTAGTTGGTGTAAATTGCAAAGTAGTATGGGCAACTCAAAACATTTCGATCTTATTTTTCTAATGATATGGTTATGTATTGCAAGTTCTTGTAAAAAAAAAGTTTACTCTGACAGAATTTTTTTTGGTGGGCAGATCGTTAATCCTTCATCAACCTATGTTACCCTTTACAAGGATAATAAAACCATTGATTCTTTATCCCTGAATCTAAACTATCGATTTTTTAAATATTATGACTCTTTGGATTCTGGGATTTATAAAATTGAACACATACCTGAGTACAAATCTGTTTTTTTGGAGAAAGGTGATAGTATATGGACACGAATCAATGCCTCATCCTTTGACGAATCCATTGTTTATTCTGGTCGTGGTTCAGCCAAAAATAACTTTATGATGGATTTAATACTTAGTTTTGAAAAAGAAAACAGCTTTCTCTCTTCTAAATATTCCAGTGACAGCGAAACATTTACAAAAATAATAGACTCTCTTCTGATAGAGAAAAAAAATAAGTGGATACTAATGGACTCTATCAATCAACTTTCCCCTATAGCACAAAAAATAACTCAGGCGGCATATATTTATCCATATGCCACTCGAAAAGAACGCTATGCACTCCTGAGAGGAACTTTTTGGGATAAAAAGCGAGACTCTGTTTATTTTGATTATAGAAAATACCTGAGTCACTCAGAAACAGACTTGGCTTTTTTTGATCCTTACATCAATTATGTATTAAATTATCTGAGCGAAAAAGCTCTTGATAGTAGCGAAAATTATTTTAGAAACAGGCAAAAAACTAGTTTTAACATCAAGCGATTACAACTTATTAAATCGCATATCAAAGGAAATGTTTTGAGAAATAATCTATCTAGAGCGGTTGCTTTTGAAGAATTGATGAAAATTGAAAACAATAAACATCACGAAAGATTCCTCCAACATTTTTTGATGGTCAATACTTCTAAGTCATACTTAAAAGAGGTATTAGATTTACATAATGACATAGAGAACATGTCGGCTGGAAAAAAACTGCCGGAACTAAAACTTCAAAACCACCGATTAGATATTGTGAGCACTGATGAACTGATAGAAAACCCTACCATTTTTTATTTTTGGTCACAAACTCAGATGAGTCATTATCGAAATACAGTACTGAAAGTTAAAGAGTTAGAAAAAAAATATCCTGAATTTCAGTTTAAAGGGGTTTGTATCCAGCCTTTTAACGAGATTGTTTTTGAGGTTCACCGTATGATGAATATTGATCCTGAAACACAATTAGCTTTTGTAAATTTTGATAAAGACAGTAAAAAATGGGTACTTTCTTTACTGAACAGGGCAATAGTGGTCGATGCTAATGGAAAAATTAAGGAGGGTTTTGCAAATTTCAGTGCTCCTGATTTTGTGGAATTACTCCAATAAAATCAATTTCCTTTTTTATAATCATCCAAAAACTTTTTCAAACCAATGTCGGTTAAAGGATGATTCAAGAGCCCAGTGATGGCGTTGAGTGGACCAGTCATTACATCTGCCCCGATTTTGGCACAATTGATTACATGCATGGTGTGTCGTACCGAAGCTGCTAATATTTCGGTCTCAAAGGCATAGTTGTCATAAATCTCTCTAATCTCGTTGATCAAAAAAATACCATCGGTTGACACATCATCCAATCGTCCAATAAATGGAGAGACATAGGTTGCTCCTGCTTTGGCGGCCAAAAGAGCTTGCCCTGCCGAAAAAATAAGCGTACAATTTGTTTTAATATTACGATCAGAAAAGTATTTTAAAGCTTTAATTCCATCTTTAACCATTGGGATTTTAACCACAATTTGAGGATGTAGTGCCGCCAACTGTTCCCCTTCTTTGACCATGCCCTCAAAATCTACTGCAATAACTTCGGCAGATACGTCTCCCTCAACAGCATTACAAATTGCTACATAGTGCTTGAGAATGTTTTCCGCTCCGGTAATCCCTTCCTTAGCCATGAGTGATGGATTGGTAGTTACCCCATCCAAAACACCTAAGTCTTGGGCCTCTTTAATTTGGTCTAAATTGGCTGTGTCTATAAAAAATTTCATTTGATTATGGATTAAAGGTTAAACTTTGTAATGATTCATTATAATTTTTTCAAAAAGAGTATCTGGTAAGATACTCTTGAGTAATAGAGATAACTTTTGAGGAAAAGACCCGGATAGGTAATGTACCTTTCTTTTTTTAAGCTTTATTATTTTATGAACCACTCGGGCAAAATCTAAGGGATGACTACCTTGATAAACATGCTCATCGATGGTATCGAGAGAGTATTTATATAGAGCGTGGTATGGAGAATCTTTTTTTAAAGGGGAATAAATTCGTCGTGTGGGGATATCGGTTGCATAATCTCCAGGAGCAAGAGTCACTACATCAATACCAAATCGTTTGACTTCCATTCTAAGTGATTCGGAAATTACCCCCAAAGCACCCTTAGAGGCAGAGTACATACCCCTGAAAGGTAGGCCCATATATCCTCCAATAGAGGTGATATTGATAATTAAACCCGATTTTTGTTCACGCATTACTGGCAATACTTTCTGAATCAACGATAATGGGCCAAATAAATTTGTTGAAAAATGATACTTCATTGATTTCAAATCTGTTTCCTCTATGGGCCCTGTGATTCCTGCTCCAGCATTATTGATCAAAACATCAATACGTCCTGTTTTATGCATCACCTGATCTACCAATTGCTGAGCTGTTTCCGGTTGGTTTAAATCAAAAGTTAGCAACTCTAGACTTTTATCATAATTGTATTTATGGGGATCTCTTGAAGTACCGAAAACACGATAATTGTTTGCTAACAAATAAGAAGCTGTGGCTTTGCCAAGGCCAGAAGAGGCACCAGTAATAAGAACAACTTTAGTCATGTAAATAAAAAAGGGCAAGCGATCTACATCACACCGCTACAACCGCCTACCCTTGCTGCGTTCCCGCCCTGGGGGGATTCGGCAGGAGCTGGTTGTGCAGGACTTGCCCAAAGCAAAGATAATAGGTTTCTATCGATCGACAATTATTTTAAATTCTTAATTTTAATGGCAATAAATACTACTGTAAAATGAAAATATGGATTTTACTCCTCTCATTGTTTTTGCTCAAATGTAACACAGATATCACAAAAGATTTTAAACTGAGTGTTATTAAAAAAAGTAAAAAATTTATTCCCAGCGATACATTAAAATTTATCCTTATAAATAAAAAAAATCATATCATTGATTCAATAGTTTACCATTTAGATGGAAAAAAAATTAGTGAAAATCAACCATTGAACAATAAAAAATTAGGGATTTATAACATAAAAGCTTCGGTATATGTTTCCGGAAATAAATTAGAATATAATCAAAAAATTAGCATTTTATCTCCCTCAAAACCTCGATTGTATTCATATATTATAATCAATGAATTTCCACACGACAAAACTGCCTATACTCAAGGTTTGGAGTTTTACCAGGACACTCTTTATGAAAGCACAGGGTTGAGGGGAAAATCTAGTTTACGTAAAGTTGATTTTAAAAGTGGAGAAATCTACAATCAAGTTGCTTTGGATAAGGTATATTTTGGGGAAGGTATAACCATTTTAAAAGATAAACTTTATCAGCTTACTTGGCAAGGCAATATGGGTCTCCAATACCGTACTGATCAACTCAAAGTGGAACGTTCTTTTGCCTATAAAGACAGTAAAGAAGGATGGGGTCTATGTAATAACGGTAAAAGGATGTTCAAGTCCGATGGATCTCATCAAATTTGGATTTTGGATGCTGAAACACAAAAAGAAATTGACAAAATTCAGGTGATGACCGATAAAAATGCAATAAAAAAAATAAATGAATTGGAATGGGTTGAGGGTAAAATTTATGCCAATACCTACCAATTCAATAAAGAAGTAGGCATCATTATTGATCCAAATAGTGGTAGGG
>JAYPMF010000060.1:5111-11031 GCA_038129785.1 Flavobacteriaceae bacterium | reverse complement strand
ACTTCGTTAAGCCAAGAGATAGAGACCCGATCCCACCTTTGGAAATCGTTACTGAGGAATTCATCGCTATTAAAGGTTTTAAAGCACTAGGAAATCAGCTGTCCCAGAAAAAAATTAAAAATATAGAGCTTAAGGAAGCACTACCCTATGATGATGAAGAAAAATCTTTGGAAGAAATTGAAGTGAACGATCAAGAGGAGCTGAGTTCAGAAGACGATTCACAAATAAAACTGAATCTATGATGTTTTGGGTTTTCTTAACATTTTCTAATAAATCAAACTATCAAGAAAAAAGCAACAAAGGTAAAATAGATATTCCCCATTGGTATTTAGATTATACTTTTACCTAATTTTTGATAAGTTATTTACCCGCATAAATGTAATTAAAAAGAGTTTTGTTAATTTCTAAAATGATTTATTAAAATTAAGTTTAATCAAGGTGCATGATATTTAGTCGTAAAACAATCCATAATTCATTTAATTTTCTTGATGGTACCCCTTTGCTTATTTTCCGATTTACCTACTAGGGAATATTCAAATGTATAAGAATTTCCTTCGGTTGTAAGAATTTTTATTTGTACCGGACGTTTGTCTTGGTTTGACTTAGGGTTGAGTTTGGTTAAAATACATTCGCAATCGTTAACCCATCTAATACGAGCAGAGTCTATCTTTCCTTCGTAGTTTTCAATTTCCAAATCTTTTGTTCTTAGGAAACTAGAGGTTTTGATCTCACCATTTATCATCGAAGTAAATTCGAAGGTTCCAGTGTGAAAATTTTTACAATCTCTACTTACTTTATAACAGGAATAAACAAATAATATCCCAATACACAATAATAAGAGCAAATTATTTTTTGGCGGTAAACCTTTCAAAACTTCCATCTTCATAAAGGTAAATTATTTCTTTAGGAGATACACTTTCTATGGATGAAATTGATTGCTCATTTTGATCAAGATCAAGAATTTTATTAGAGGTATGGTAATCAAAACTAGGTGATTGTGATTTATCACCACCTACTTGCTGGGAGTCAAATGAATCGCTTTTATTTGTGAATGAGGAAGGAGTGTGGATACCCATAATCAGCCACTCCAATGCTACTTCATCAAATGCTTCATAAATTTTCACCAAAAATTCCAAACTGGGTTTATTTCTTCCTGAAAGAATGTGGGACATTGCAGAACGCTGTACACCAATTTTCGATGCAAAACCGGCTGATGAAAGCTGATGATTGTTTCTTACTTCTTCTATTCGTTTAACAATTTCGACTACGTTTAACATTGTAAACAATTTAATATTAAATATATTATATTAAAATTATTTAATAAAATAACTAAAAATTAATTATTAAATTTTATCAAATTTTACTTTAATAATTATATATAAAATTCTGATATACAATAATATATACTTTTTTTATCTAAAAATGTATACAATTGTTTACAAATCTATATAATTTTAATCCTTGCATGTTTATAATTGTAAATTATTTTTGTATAAAGTTGTAAACTTTGACTTGTTTACATTTGTAAAACATTTGATGATATGATTTCAAAAAATCGTTTTTTGTCTCCCCAAAAATGGGATTTACAAATAAAGGCTTTATCATTTAGACTCCCTACGACCATAATAGGGCACTCAGTTCTAAACTTACCTATTTATGCACATCATATAGGAAAAGGCCCTATTAGAGTCCTTTTGTGGTCTCAAATGCATGGTAACGAATCTACAACCACACGTGCTTTGTTTGATTTATTCGTCTATTTAAACACTTTAGACGGATCTAAACTCTTGGATGGTTTAACTCTTATTATAATACCTCAGCTTAACCCTGATGGTGCATCAAACTATACTCGATTAAATGCCAATGAGGTTGACCTTAATCGGGATGCCATTGATTTATCTCAACCTGAAACAATGGCATTAGTAAAGGTATTTAATTCATTTTCACCCGACTATTGTTTTAATCTTCATGGGCAACGAACCATTTTTGCTGCTGGAAAAATGGGCAAACCTGCTACACTATCCTTTTTATCGCCAGCTGCTGATTCATCAAAAACAATTACCTCAGCTAGAAATCAGGCCATGCAATTGATTGCACTTTTAAATGAAAAATTACAAAATCAAATTCCAAATCAGATAGGTCGGTATGAGGATACTTATAATCCCAATTGTGTAGGAGATCATTTTACTTCATTGGGGATACCTACTCTCTTAATTGAAGCTGGACACAATAATTTAGATTATGATCGTAATTTCTCAAAAAAAATGATTTTTAATACCCTTTTAATTGCGTTGAATGCTATTAAAAATGATGATTTTTTAAGATACTCTCCGTCTGCATACGAACAAATCCCCGAGAATGAAAAAGATTATGTGGATTTAATTATTAAAAATGTTGACATAAGAACAGAATCTGGTTTTTTTAAAAATCAAGAGTTAGCGCTATTATATAAGGAAGAAAAAACTGATGAAAGCGTTTTATTCAGCCCCTTTTGTCACAGTTTTTCTAACAAAATAAGTTTTTTGTCACATAAGGTTTTAGATGCTAGAGAAATATTTAAAACCTATGAAATTAAATTCGTTAAAGGTAAAACTATTGATATCTTTTAAAAAAGTCGTTTTTGTTAAAAAAATAGTAGTCATATTGATTTTTTTTTAAACATTTTTAAATTTTTTATTTATTTTTACCTAAAAACTAACAATTATGAATAAGGTAAAATTAGATGAGGTCGATCATCAGATCTTGGATATTCTCATAGACAATACTCGAGTCCCTTTTACTGATATTTCCAAACGATTGTTTATATCTGCAGGAACTGTTCATGTAAGAGTAAAAAAAATGGAAGAAGCTGGTATTATTAAAGGTTCGTCTCTGAACCTTGATTATGTTAAATTGGGTTATTCTTTTATAGCTTACATTGGTATCTTTTTGGAGAAAACTAAAATCATAAGTGAGGTTATTAAAAGCTTGAACGATATCCCTTTTGTAACGGTTGCTCACATTACAACTGGAAAGTTCAATATTTTTTGTAAAGTAAGAGCACATGATACTAAGCATGCCAAAGAAATCATTTTTATGATTGATGATATTGATGGTGTTTCCAGAACGGAGACTATGATTTCCCTCGAAGAAAGTATTAATGACAAAAAAAGGTTAATGCACAGAATTTTTAATGAATTATAAATCATTTATATACTGAGAAAACCTGATGGCCCGAAAACCGAAAATTGAAAGATTTAATGAGAGCGTACTCTCAAAATTTCAAATTTATAATAGCCTTTTTCTTACCCTACCTTTTGATACTATAAGAAATACATCTGTTCTGATACCGCTTTTCACAGATCACTGTAAAAATGGGTACGGTCAAAAATTAGATCCTCGTGAAATCACCTCAACTTTTTTTAGTAGATACCTTCCCGAATATGATGAAAAAGAACAAATTGACCTGCTTTTTCGTTTCATACAATATATAGAACGTCAGGTAGTTCTATTCGATGCCATTGAAGATGCTGCCTTTGGGTATGTTAATAATATGCATGGTAGGGGTACCATTCGCCATATTAAAGAGGAAGCATCTGAAAACCTTAAAATTGACCAACTTAAAGATTACCTTAATCGATACAAAGTCAGAATTGTGCTGACCGCCCACCCAACACAATTTTATCCTGGTAGTGTTTTGGGCATAATAAACGATCTTTCCAAAGCTATTGAGGGAGGTGAGCTTGAAACTGTCAAGCTATTACTCACCCAACTAGGAAAAACTAAATTTTATAAAAAAATTAAACCAACTCCATTCGATGAGGCTATAAGTTTGATTTGGTACCTAGAGAACGTATTTTACCATTCCGCTAGTACCATCTACACTTATATTAAAACGCATATTTTTGATAAAGCAGCTATAGAAAATTCCATTTTTGATTTTGGATTCTGGCCTGGAGGGGACCGAGACGGAAATCCCTATGTTACTCCAGAAATTACTCTTAAAACCGCTGAAAGTTTAAAGTTCTCAATTCTCAGAAATTATTTCAGAGAGGTTAGAAAAATGAAGCGAAACCTTACTTTTAATGGGATTGACGAAAAACTTGATGCACTTGAGAGTGATCTATATGCAACTTTGTTTTCCAAGAATCAGCCTGATTATTTCAATATAGATTATTTCAAAAATGCTTTGGATGAAATACATCAAATCATAATCAATCAAACTGATGGCCTTTACGAGTCTTTGATTTTGGATTTAAAACATAAGTTGAAAATATTTGGTTTTCATTTTGCAAGCCTTGATATCAGACAGGACTCCAGAATTCACAAACAAGTTTTTGATGAAATTTTTTCTCATTCGGACATAAGGAAATATGTCGATGGCTTGCCTAAAAACTTTGATGGATTGGATATTACTGAAAGACATCAAGTTCTCACATCATTAAAAGGTGATGTGCCTTCTGAAATTTTCGAGAGTACAATCACTAGGGAAACTTTGGAAAGTATTCGTGCCATGCGGATCATTCAACAGCGCAATGGTGAACGAGGGTGTAACCGATATATCATAAGTAATTGTCAGTCCATTGATAATATTTTAGAATTGTTTGCATTACACAAAATATGTAACTGGGATCAACCTACAGTCGATATCATTCCACTTTTTGAGACCATTCCTGATTTAAAGGTTTGTGAGAAAATAATGCAAACCCTCTACGAAAATGAGCAATACAGAAAATATTTAGTTTCTCGCGGGGACAAACAGACAGTTATGTTAGGTTTTTCAGATGGCACCAAAGACGGAGGATATTTTATGGCCAATTGGTCTATTTATAAAGCCAAGGAGGATTTAACTGCTTTATCCAATCGATATGGTATTAGTATTGCTTTTTTCGATGGAAGAGGTGGACCTCCTGCACGAGGGGGTGGGAATACACACGAATTTTACGCTTCAATGGGCAAAAAAATTCAAGCGGATGAAATTCAACTTACCATTCAGGGGCAAACTATCAGTTCCAATTTTGGTACCAATGACTCTTGTCAATATAATCTTGAGCAATTACTTAGCTCTGGCATTCAAAACCAGGTATTCAATTCAGAAAGAAATGTTCTCTCCGAGGAAGACCGGGGAACTATGAACCAGCTGGCAGAAAAAAGTCACAGAGCTTATCAAGATTTTAAATCACATCCGGAGTTTATTCCTTATCTAGAGGAGATGACTACCTTAAAATATTATGCCAAAGCCAATATCGGAAGCAGACCTTCAAAGAGGGGGAGCTCAAAAAAGCTTGAATTTTCTGATTTGAGAGCCATTCCATTTGTAGGTAGTTGGAGTCAATCCAAGCAAAATGTCCCAGGATTCTATGGTGTTGGGACCGCGCTTAAATACTTTGATGATAAAAACCAATTTGACAAGGTAACCCAACTATATCAGCGTTCTTCTTTCTTTAGAACTTTAATTGCTAACAGTATGATGAGTTTGACTAAATCTTTTTTTGGTCTCACCGCATATATGCAGAACGATAAGCTATTTGGAGATTTTTGGAATTTGATTTACAGTGAATTTGTGTTGACAAAAGAAATGATTTTAAAGTTGACAGGATTCGATGAGCTGATGGAAAATGAGCCTGCAGGAAAAGCCTCAATCAAAGTTAGAGAGGAGATTGTACAACCTCTACTTACAATTCAGCAGTCTGCCTTAATGACCATACAAGACGCCAAGAAATCAGGAGACTTGAATGATGAAACATTTGAGTTGTTCGAAAAAATTGTTACACGCTCATTGTTTGGAAACATTAATGCTAGTAGAAACTCTGCTTAATCTTGTTGGTAAAATTTGAATGCATCTAAAAGATTATCAGATGGAACTTCAACATCAATTAATGGTTTTCCCAGTTCTTGAAGTAACACGAATTTCACCTTACCATGACTGTTTTTCTTGTCA
>JAYPMF010000060.1:0-5101 GCA_038129785.1 Flavobacteriaceae bacterium | reverse complement strand
TAGACCACAAAGTTTGGTTGCCAAATAAGCTTCGGTAATCATTCCTATAGCGATGGCCTCCCCATGTAGAAGGGTTGTTTTATGCGGATTGTTTAAGCAATGGGTTTCAATGGCATGACCCAGTGTATGACCAAAATTGAGTATTTTCCTTAGATTTGACTCATAAAGGTCTTTAGTAACGACTGCATTTTTAATTGAAACTGAATGATGAATGTACTCTTCAATATACTTTTTATTCAAGGGTTTGTATTTCGAAAGTTCTTCAAAATAGTTCTTATCTCTAATTATACCATGTTTCAGCATCTCTGCATAACCACTTCTATACTCTTTTTCTGGCAGGGTATTCAAATACTGAACATCGATGACAACCATCTTGGGATGGGTAATGAAGCCGATTTGGTTTTTTAATCCTTCTAAATCTACTCCTGTTTTCCCCCCGACCGAGGCATCAACCATAGACAACAGGGTGGTAGGGACGTTTACAAAATCGATTCCTCTTTTGAAAGCAGCGGCTACAAACCCCCCTAAATCAGTAATAACCCCACCTCCTAAATTGATCAAAAGACTTTTACGGTCAGCACCCAAATCAGAAAGTTGTTGCCAAACCTTTTGACATGTTCTTAGGTGTTTGTTTTTTTCTCCCGCTTTAATTTTTATAATTCCACTATCCTCTAATTCAAGAAAATGTTTCAAAAATAGAGGAAGGCAGTCTACTTCTGTATTTGTGTCTACCAGAAAAAAAATGGAGGAGTAGGACTTTGTTCTTATTAAGGAGTGAAGAGCCGAATAGGCCTCATCAGAAAACAAAACCTTGTACCCCTGTCCAGTAATTACCCTTTTTGTCTTTTTCATCTATTTAAATCAAGTAAGTTGATCTTAGCGAAGGTCTAATCATATTGCTAAATATGGATCTTAACCACTTTAAAAACCAAGTATACCTTTTGATGCTTGCAAAATTAAAACATTAGATTGAATTGGGGGAACTCTTTACTCATTTGCTGCGTTTATTGAGTTGGAGAATTTCAACGGTCTTCTCACAATTCATTACCTCCAAAGAAATGGGCTTTTTATTCCAATAACCATTGATGAAATACTTTTTACAACTGTCTTTTCGGGTGTTGCTTTTTCCAAAATCAATATTTGCCTTACCAAGGAAACTTTGAAAAGCCAGAGAATCAAATTCAGTAGGTACTTTATTTTGAGATTTCCAAGCCTTTTTAGAAAGGTTGCTTATTACCCTGTCGTTTGGACCATAATTACAACTTGTTTTTTTGCCTTTTAGAATTACCGCCAAAAAAATAATTCCAATAGAAAAGCCCATCATATAGAAACCCAATCGATAAAATAACTTCTTCATATCCTAACGATATTTAAAGTTCTTGATTCGTCATTATTGACCTTTATAGAGATTTTGGCGTGATGGGGTAATAATGTATTTATCCTTTCTCCCCATTCAATAAGGCATAGATTTCCGGAATCCAAATATTCTTCTGTACCAATATCCATCGCCTCTTCAATGTTTTTCAATCGGTAGAAATCAAAGTGAAAAATTTTTCCTTTTCTTGGACTGATGTAATGGTTGACAATAGAAAATGTAGGGCTTGAAATAGGGTCAGCAACTTGCCATTTTTCACACAGTTTAGAAATTAGTGTAGTTTTTCCAGACCCCATAACCCCTTCAAAACAAATTACTGGGCTCTGTAGATGGTCATCTAAATAATTGACCGCTTGATCAATTTGTTCTAAATTAAAACGAAAAGACATATTACAAATTTAACACTATCGAGGACGCATTACAACAAAAGGGATGATCATTTCCTCCATTGATATTCCACCGTGTTGAAAGGTGTTTCTGAAAAAATTGGCAAAATGATTGAAATTGTTTTGATAGACAAAATACTGTTGTTCTCTTGCAAAAATAAATTTACTATTAAGGTTTGAGGCTGGTAATTGAATTGTCTTTGGGTCATTGACCTCCATAACTGATTTAGGAGGTAAACTTAAGCTTTGTCCGGTTTTGTTCCTAAGATTCGTACTGAGTTCACGATTGCCCTTGATTTCTAATGGCTGATCTACATTGATGGTTCCATGGTCGGTAGTTATAATCAGATTGAAGCCCAAACCTCTTGCTTGTTGAATGATTTCTAATAGTGGAGAATTGTTAAACCAAGATCTTGTAAGAGACCTGAAAGCTTTATTGTCTGATGCCAATTCTTTGATTATCTCCATTTCTGTTTTGGCATGGGAAATCATGTCTACAAAATTATAAACTACTACCACCAAATCGTCTTTTTGGTGATTGCCTAGAGATTTAGTTAATTCCTTTCCTTCTTTAATATTTGTTATTTTGTAATAGCTGAATTTGGAATCAATTCTATTTTTGAGTAATTGTGCTTTAAGAAATTCCGCCTCCCTAAGATTTTTACCTCCATTTTCATTTTCATTGACCCATAGCTGAGGATATTTTTTTTGCATTTCAAGTGGCATCATTCCAGAGAATATAGCATTTCGTGCATAATGGGTAGCTGTAGGTAGAATACTGAAATAGCTTGTTTCATCCTGCTTTTGATAATAATTTTCAATGATGGGTGCAATCATTTTCCATTGATCAAATCGAAGGTTGTCGATCACCAACATAAGTGTGGTTTTTCCAGATTTATCTTTTAGAATTGGGAAGAGCTTTTCACTAAGAATTCTATGGGACATAATGGGTCCTGAGTTATTTACGATCCAGTCTTCATAGTTTTTTTCTACAAATTTGGTAAAAAGGCGATTAGCCTCTTTCATCTGACTTTGAAAAATTTCCAACATGGCTAAATCATCTAAAACCTCCAACTCCATTTCCCAGTATAACATTTTTATATAAAAATTGGACCAGTCTTGGTGGGTTTCTAATTCATTGAGAGATAAGGATATTCTTTGGAAGGCTTGTTGGTAATTATTGATAGTTTTCTCGGCAATCAAATTTTTGTGTTCAAATAATTTCTTGAGAGCAAGTAAAATTTGATTAGGATTAACTGGTTTAATTAAATAATCTGCAATTTTTGCACCTATGGCTTCCTCCATAATCTTTTCTTCCTCATTTTTGGTGATCATAATTACAGGAATAGAAGGAAAACGCAATTTGATCTCATTCAGCGTTTCCAGACCACCCAGCCCTGGCATGTTCTCATCTAATAATACCACATCAAAGGTTTGATTTCGCAATAAAAGCAGGGCGTCTTGACCACTTTTGCTGGCAGTGGTTTGGTAACCTTTATCCTCTAAGAATAAAAAATGGGGTTTGAGTAATTCAATTTCATCATCTACCCACAAGATTTTTATTGAATTCATTTCGCGTATCCTCGAACTAAGATTAACAATTTTGTAAATACGAAAGTTAACTCTTTTAAATGAACCAATTTACGGATTTATAGGTATTCGTTCCCCATTAATATTTGAGGTAATTTCCTACCAATTGTCTCAGCCTTTAAGAATTTTACAAATTCGATTTTCCTACTGTGTCTTTCTGGAGAAAAATCGCACAGGATTAAGTACCGTATGGGAGTAACGCACTTCATGATTTTTTTAATTCTAAATAATCTTTACATATTCATCAGAAGTATTACATATGTTTCCCAAGAAATTTACATCTAACTTAAATTTCATACTTTTGCAGAAATGAAATTCACAGCTAAACAAATCGCTGCTCAACTTGAAGGAACTGTTGATGGTGACCCAAACGCCGAGGTTTTTCAACTTTCAAAAATTGAGGATGCTCAAAAAGGTTCCCTAACTTTTTTATCCAATCCCAAATACACCCAATTTATATATAAAACCCAGGCCTCTGTAACGATAGTCAATGAAGATTTTGTTCCAGATGACGATTTATCCACTACTTTGGTGAGGGTTAACAATGCCTATGACTCATTTTCAATTCTATTGGATTATTATAATAAAGCTAAAATCAACAAATTAGGTATTTCCAAATCTGCTGTTATTGACCCTTCAGTTAAAATGGGAAAAAATTGTTTTGTTGGTGATATGACCTGTATGATGGAAGATGTCGAAATTGCAGATAATGTAAAAATTTATCCGCAGGTTTATATAGGTAGTAATGTTAGCATTGGAGCTGGTACAATCATTTTTACCGGGGCAAAAATACTGGAGGACTCTATCGTCGGGGAAAATTGTATTATTCACAGTGGGGCTGTAATTGGATCTGACGGTTTTGGATTTGCTCCACAGAAAAACGGCGATTACAAAAAAATACCACAAACGGGAATAGTAGTATTGGGAGATCGAGTTGAAGTGGGATCTAACTCTACCATTGATCGAGCTACTTTAGGGGTCACCTCAATTGCAAATGGTGTTAAACTCGATAATCAAATTCAGATTGCTCACAATGTAGAAATTGGAGAAAATACCGTAATAGCTGCACAGACTGGAATAGCTGGATCATCGAAGATTGGTAAAAATTGCATCATTGGCGGACAGGTAGGTATTGCTGGACATATTAAAATTGGTGATAATGTTAAAATTCAGGGTCAATCAGGGGTAATAAGTAATGTTAAGGAAAACTCAACTATTCAGGGTACCCCAGCATTCTCATATAATGATTACAACAAATCTTACGTCTATTTCAAAAATTTTCCAAATCTCGTAAAAGAAATCAACCGAGTTGTCAAGAAACTTAACCTATGACAAAAAAAAAATCTAATCAAATAACATTAAGAGATAAAGTTACCTTAGATGGTGTAGGACTTCACACAGGTAAAAATGTTAGACTTACCTTTAGACCTGCTCCTGTGGATACCGGATATGTTTTTATAAGGACAGACTTAAAGCCAATCGTGGAGATCCCTGCTGACATCATTTATGTGACCAATACGGATCGGGGTACCAACCTTGAAAAAGACGGTGCAAAAATTCAGACCTCAGAACATGTTCTTGCTGCTTTAGTAGGGATGAGTATTGATAATTGTTTTATCGAACTTGATTCCGCTGAATCGCCAATCATGGACGGTTCATCAAAATTTTTTGTCGAAGCCATTGAATCCGTCGGAATACGTGAGCAAGACAAATTGAGAGAGGAGTTTATTGTAACTGATCTTATCTCATA
>JAYPMF010000059.1:6019-11052 GCA_038129785.1 Flavobacteriaceae bacterium | reverse complement strand
ATTAATTTTTAAATATTCACTCCCAGCTATAGTTATGGAGTAATCCCTGATTTTTCCTCTTATTGGGGTTTGAAATAAATCAACTCCATTTGGAGGATTTAAATATAGCTCATCATTGGTGGTATCCAAAAACCACTCATTTTCAACATCAATAAATTCTTTTTTACCTTCAAAAAAGAAGTAATGATGTTTATCTTTTAATTCCCCATTATTTGATAAACCAGCACCTAATCCATTTTCACCAATTGGGGTGGTATAGGTAATAATGTCATCTCCAGCTTGCTGGGTGTGTGTTGCAATTTCTCTGTTAAAGGTTCTAAATGAGCCAACATTTAAAATACCAATAGAATTAGCCAGACTCAAGGAACCAGGGTTATCATATGATTCGTCAATTAGAAAAGATCCGTCTGTACTTCCCGTTTCCTCTCCATGAGCCCAATTATCATGGTCATAAATTGATAAATCATCAAATTGAGCATTAGGCCATCTTGCCATTACCATCTGGTTATTCCCAACAAAAAGTTGGGAAATGGATTCAGAAAAATTTTCAATTTTTTTAACTGCTACTCCCCCAATAGTATCATCAACCCAAGAACCATTTACAGCAATTGTTCCGTCAATTATAACTTGTTCATTGTTATAGTTTGAAATTAATGTTTCATTTCCGCTCGTTGAGTCAATATTATCAATAATAATCTCCTCATGATAAGTACCTCTTCTAATGTATATCTTATCTCCAGGATTGATTTGAGAAACTGCATGAGAAATAGTTAGAAAAGGACTAGATATAGATGTACCGGAATTTGAGTTTGAGCCGTTTTTTGCGACATAATAGTTTGTTTGGGACAGTAGAAAAGAGGATGTAAATAAAAAAACAATAGGCAATAAAACAGATCTTGTTGTGATCAGATCTAGAAATTTTATGTTTAAAAATTTATTTTTCAAAACAATAACTAAAACTTAGCAAAATCAAAATTAAATAAGAATAAAACATCTAATAGTATTAAATGACCTAAAATACCAGTCAAAAATAAAATTCATACTTATTTGTTTTAATTAATGAAACTTTTGATCATTATTAATGCTAAATTAGAAATATTTTATCTTTAAAAAATCACAAAATAATCCTTTACCTTACCCCTAATTTTCTTCTTTAAATTATTTAAAGCGGCAATATGAAAAAGTGTTTTTTTATACTCTTTATTTTTTCCCTCCTTTTAAAATCTTGTTCACTGCAGTACGAAGACCCCATTGCAGAATTTTCAACTTCTAGTTTTAGTCTCCAGCTCAGCAATAGGGGTAACCTTATGGCCCTTACGGACCTTGATTCGGGAAAAAACTACCTAGCACAAGACTCACTAGCTCCGTTTATGTCTCTTAGGGTTGAAGGGTTTTATCAAAAACCGCGTGCTGCCAAAATAAATAAAGACACCCTTTATTTGGAATTTGAACAGCATAGAGAAGCCCAAATCAAAGTCACCGAAAAAACATCTCATATCAACTTCGAACTTATTGCTCTAAGCCAAGCCGATGAGGTTGATCTTATTGTTTGGGGACCTTATCCAACCACAATTGATAAAATTATTGGTGAGACGGTAGGGGTAGTTCGTGGGGAGAATTTTGCCATTGGTATACAATCTCTTAACCTTAAAACCTTGGGGGGTTACCCTTGGCATGAAAGTGACCGTATGCCACAGCTTGATATTTTCCGTGCCGGGAATCATAGCGATATTTCTGCCCAAGCTGATGATGGGGTTTTGTATCGTGTCGAAGCTGCAATGCCCACTCCTTCAGGTAGCAGTATTCAAGCCTACAGTCGAAACCGCCAAAAAGCCAGAATCATAAAAGAGTTTTCTCACGATAAAATAGTGGCACCCCCTTATCATGATGGAGGTGTAATAGGTTCCAAGATAGCACTTTTTGGCTGTCCAGTTGAGCAAGCCCTCCAAACTCTTGGGGTTATCGAATTAGGGGAGGGACTACCTCATCCTATGATCGACGGCGAATGGGTCAAAACTTCTCCCAATGCCAACGCAGCATACTTAATTACAAGTTTTACCGAGGAAAATGTAGACCAGGCCATCGCACTGACCTTAAAAGCCGGACTTAAACATTTATATCATTATGGTAAGACTTTCGAAAACTGGGGGCATTTCGACCTTTACAAAGGTGAATTCCCCAGTGGAGTGAAGGGTTTAAAAAAGTGTGTGGAAAAAGCTGCTGCACAAGGTGTCAAAATGGGAACCCATTGCCTTTCTAATTTTATAACCACCAACGACCCATATGTTACCCCCATTCCTGATCCAAGATTGGCCAAGGTTGGAAGCACACAACTTTCTGAAGGAGTGGAGCCCTCCGCTACTGAAATTGAGATCGAGTCCCCTGATTTTTTCAATCAAATGAAAAATAACTCACTAAAAACGGTTGTGGTAGGTAATGAATTGATCCGTTATGGGAAAGTTTCGGATTCTGAACCCTGGCGATTATTGGACTGTAAACGTGGGGCTTTTGGAACTACTGCTCAGGACCATCCCTCTGGAGCTAAAATCTCAAAATTACTTGATCACGCGTATAAAGTTTTTTTGACGGATGCTAATCTGACTGTAGAAATGTCCAAAACACTAGCCGAATTATATAATAAAACTGGACTCAGACAGATCTCCTTTGACGGATTAGAAGGTAATAGATCTACTGGATTGGGAACCTATGGGGAGTCGCTCATGCCATACACATGGTACAATGCCCTTGACCCACAAATTAAAGATCACCTCATAATCGACGCCAGTCGCACCACCCATTTTTTTTGGCATATATATTCCCGAATGAACTGGGGGGAGCCTTGGTATGCTGGTTTTCGTGAAAGCCAAACCCAATATCGTTTTAACAACCAAGCTTATTTTCAACGAAATTTTATGCCTGGCATGTTAGGCTGGTTTAAAATGACTGCCCAGACCTCTTTGGAAGATATTGAGTGGATGTTGGCTAAATCTGCCGGATATGCTGCTGGGTACGCCTTAGTGGCCGATGGTGAAAGTGTTGCCCAAAATGGAAATTCCGATCGTATCCTCCAAAAGGTGGGCGACTGGGAGCAACTTCGACTATCCAAAGCATTTAATGAAGATCAAAAAGCAGCTATGCGCGATAACGAAAGAGAGTTTACAATTAATAGAATCGACGGTAAAAACTGGCATTTACAGGAGGTACACACCGCTATTTTTTCTCACCCAAAGAAAGTTCGTCAACCAGGCGAACCCTTGCAATCCTCTTTTATGTTTTACAACCCTGCCAAGGAACAGACTTTACATTTTCTACTCAGTGCAGAAAATACAGCAGTCACCGAAATTAGCTTGGAGATCAATCAATATAAAAAAATCCAACTTCCAGTGAATTTAAATAAAGGAGAGCGAATCCAGTATAGTGGTGAGGATAAATTGTGGGTGCTGGATGCCCAATGGAACCGACTTAAATCCTATGAAGTTTCTCCCTCAGATTTTAATATCAAAACCGGAGACAACAGCTTAGAGGTCAATTGTCATTTTACAAAATCTGAGGCGGAGGCCCAATTAAAGCTAGAGATTAAAACCTTAGGCAAAACCGAAAAGATTAACCAAATATCTAGTTAATCATTATACTGTAGCTTAATCTATTTTGAAGGGAAGAATACCTAATATTTTATAATTTGTAGCTCCGACAGGAATCGAACCTGTATCTAAAGTTTAGGAAACTCTTGTTCTATCCGTTGAACTACGGAGCCATTTCTGGAATTTAAATTTAAATAATTATTATATATTTAATAGAATATAAGAACAAACCCGATTAAACTTGAAGAAAATTATTCTTTACCCAGCGATGATCTTGCTTTTCGGATGTTCTCCCCTAAAGAAATTTGAAAATATAAAGTATGTTTTTGAGAGTGAAGTGCAAGCACTGGAGGAACTGACAGATTATAAAAAACTCGATAACTACATTTTATTTGTAGGCAGCTCTAGTATTCGACGATGGGACAATATTACCCAACAAATGGCTCCATACCAGGTGGTTAAAAGAGGGTATGGAGGGGCACATTTTTATGATCTAATTCATTTTACAGATCGTTTGGTCTCTCCTCACCAAAAAGCCAGCGCATTGATTTGCTTTGTTGCTAATGATATTTCTGGAAAAGAAAGCGATTTGTCTCCCAGAGAAGTTTTTAGACTTTTCAAGTTTTTTGTTCGACAGGTTCATCGTATTCATTCTAAACTTCCTATCTACTTCATTGAGATTACCCCTACCCCCTCCCGATGGAAATTTTGGGATCAAATTTCTAAAGTAAACGCTAAAGTTCAGCAATATGCAGCTACTCATTCTATGATTAATTTTATTTCCACTCAAAAAAAATTTTTAGGTCCTAGCGGTCGCCCCCTTTCAGATCTGTTTGTAAGTGACAGTCTTCACCTCAATGATAAAGCTTATCATTTGTGGTCTGAAATTATTAAAGATAAATTAATCAAAGTTCAACCTTTCTTAAATTAAAATACCTTTCCATGATGCAGAGTAAACTAATTAAAAATGTTTTTCATAATACACTGGTTTTGGTTTTCCTATTTATTTTTTTTCCAATGCAAGGAATTTCTCAAAATGAACAAAATGAACCTACACTCATAGGAAAAAATGTCATCTATGTCTATGGAGGTTGGGAAGGACATAAGCCTACTGAAAGTGTGGATTTGATGGTACCCAAACTTAGAGCTGAAGGTGCTAATGTCAAGGTTTTTGATACTCTTTCAGTATATACCGATGAAAAGCTAATGGCAGAGACCGATTTGATAATTCAGATTTGGACTATGGGAAAAATAACCGAAAAACAATTTGAAGGTCTGGAAAAAGCTATTATGAATGGAACAGGATTCGCAGGTTGGCATGGAGGTTTAGGCGATGCCTTTAGGGATAACCTGAAGTATCAGTTTATAGTGGGTGGACAATTCTTGTTTCACCCTGGAGGGCATATCGATCAATCTATTAAAATTATTGACAAAAGCGACCCTATAACACAA
>JAYPMF010000059.1:0-6009 GCA_038129785.1 Flavobacteriaceae bacterium | reverse complement strand
TAATGATTCGTACGAGTGGTGAGTATCGATTAATTAACTTTTTATTGTGGTTGCAAATTTGTTTTTACACCGTGGGGGCATTATCCATCTTTCAATAAAAATTATTGACAAAAGCGACCCTATAACACAAGGGCTAAAAGATTTTAATTTAAAGAAAACCGAACAGTATTATATGCTCGTTGATCCCAATATCAAGGTATTGGCAATTTCAGAATTTGACAGGGAAAAATACGAAAAACCTAAAAAAAAGGAAAATAAAGTAACTGGAAGCACAATGCCAGTTGTTTGGAAAAAAAACTATGGAAAAGGGAGGATATTTTACTCTTCTATAGGGCATCACCTTACCGAATTTGACGTCCCGGAGGTAATGACTATGCAGATGAGAGGATTTCGCTGGGCCTCTGAAGGTAAATATGCTGAAAAAGAGCACACTATAACACCTGCTTACATCAAATGATAGGTATTGGATACGATATTGGAAGCTCATTTATAAAGGCTGCTTTGGTAGAGGTTCAAACAGGAAATCCTATTGCACGAGCCAGGGTTCCTGAGGTAGAAATTTCTATGGAATCTCAGCAGCCCGGTTGGGCAGAACAAGCACCCAATCTTTGGTGGGAATATCTTTGCAAAGCCACTCAAAAACTTTTGGCGGAAGCCCAAATTAAGTCTGATCAAATTTCGAGTGTAGGAATTTCATATCAAATGCATGGATTGGTTTTGGTCGATCGAGACCTCAATCCACTTAGAAAATCTATTATTTGGTGTGATAGCAGGGCCACTTCCTATGGAGAAAAAGCTTTTAAAACCTTGGGAAAAACCTACTGCAAAGAACACTTACTCAATTCACCAGGAAATTTTACCGCCTCCAAACTTGCTTGGGTGGTAGAAAACGAACCTGAATTGTATCACAAAGCATATAAACTCATGTTACCCGGAGACTACCTCGCAGCAAAATTGTCAGGAACTCCTCAAACTACCATCACAGGTCTTTCCGAGGGAATTTTTTGGGATTTCAAAAATGACCATCCCTCATTAGACCTTTTAGACTATTACCAAATTAATCAGAGTTTGGTCCCTGAAATTGTTGAAAATTTTACGGTACAAGCCACTGTGTCAGAGGTAGGGGCAAAAGCCTCAGGATTAACGGTAGGAACTCCCATCACATACAGGGCGGGAGACCAACCCAATAATGCTTACACCCTTGGAGCTAGAAATACAGGAGACGTTGTAGCTACCGGGGGGACTTCAGGAGTTGTTTATGCTCTTACTGATCAACGCTCCGGTGAGGAATTGACCAAAATAAATACTTTCGCCCATGTAGATTACTTGCCCAATAAAAAAATGTTCGGCAAACTGCTAAATCTTAATGGCGCTGGAATACAATACCGCTGGTTACACCAATTAATGGGAGAGGTGAGTTACGAAAAACTAAACCACATGGCCAATGAAGTTCCCATCGGAAGCAACGGATTAAAAGTTTTCCCATTTGGAAATGGTGCCGAGCGAATGCTTGACAATAAGATCGTTAATGGTCACATAAGTAATATCAATTTCAATATTCACGACAATAAGCATATGGCCAGGGCTACCATAGAGGGTATCGCTTTTGCCCTCATATATGGGATTGAAATTTTAAAGAATGATGGGGTGGTCATCGAAAGTCTAAAAGTCGGAAATGACAATCTGTTTTTATCAGATGTATTTTCAAATACCATTGCTGATACCTTAGGTATTAGCATTCAAATGCTCGAGGCCACTGGGGCAGAGGGTGCAGCCAAAGCCAGTATTGCAGCAGAGAGGGGTAGACAAGAAAACGATCTAACTCAGATAACCAAAACCATTGATCCCAATCCTCAATCCCAAAACCAAAGCATCGAATCTTTTAAAAATTGGAAAAAACAACTATTAAATAACATTATTTAAAATGGAAACATCTTACTTTAAAAACATTGGACAGATAAAATTTGAAGGAAAAGGATCCGACAACCCTTTGGCCTTCAAATACTTCAACCCAGATCTAAAAGTGATGGGTAAATCTATGAGGGAACATTTTAAATTCGCCATGGCCTACTGGCACAGTATGAATGACAACGGAGCCGATCCGTTTGGAAGAATTACAAATCTTTACCCATGGAATCAAGAAAATGATGTATTTCAGCAGGCAAAAAATCGTGCTGATGCTGCTTTTGAATTCCTTCAAAAAATGAACTTTGAATATTTTTGTTTTCACGACATCGACCTAATCGCCGAGGGAGCCACACTTTTAGAAACTGAAAAAAGAGTAGTACAAATAGTAAATTATATCAAAGAAAAACAACAGCAAACAGGGATTAAAGTCCTTTGGGGTACTGCCAATTGTTTTTCCAATCCTGTTTACATGAATGGTGCCATAACTAATCCCGATTTTAGGGTTGCCTCTAGGGCAGCTGCTCAGATCAAAATTGCGTTTGACGCCTCCATGGAATTGGGTGCTAAAAATTACGTTTTCTGGGGAGGTAGAGAGGGCTATCTATCCTTGCTGAATACTGATATGAAACGTGAATTGGATCATTTAGCCACCTTCTTCAATAAAATGGTAGATTATGCTAAACAACAAGGATTTAAAGGTAATTTTTTTATTGAACCCAAACCGGCAGAACCCACCAAACATCAATACGATTTTGATGCAGCGACTGTTGTAGGATTTCTTAATCAAAACGGTTTGCAAGATCATTTTAAACTCAATATAGAAGTCAACCACGCTACCTTGGCTCAGCATACTTTTGAACATGAACTTCTGGTTGCGGCTAATGCTGGTATGTTGGGAAGTATTGATGCCAATAGAGGCGACAATCAAAATGGGTGGGATACGGATCAATTTTCTATAAACCTCTATGAGACCATTGAAGCCATGTTAGTTTTCTTGAAATCAGGAGGACTTCAGGGTGGAGGAATCAATTTTGATGCTAAGGTGAGAAGAAACTCTACTGATTTGGAAGATCTTTTTATCGCTCACATCCAAGGGGCGGATACCTTTGCGAGAGCACTCATGTCCGCTGAACACATTTTAAAAAATACACCATACCTAGATATGCTCAAACAACGTTATCAGTCATATGATACTGGTAATGGAAAAGCTTTTGAAAAAGGAGAGTTGTCCATTGCAGATCTCTATAAGATTGGAGTGAACCAAGGGGATATTGCACATACCAGTGGCAAGCAAGAAAGATATGAAAGTATTTTAGCAAATAGTTTTTAAACCCCATTCCAATAATATTTTTAAATTGTATTTGAAATGATAAACCAAAAATTATGAATAACGATAAAAGACTTTTTTACGGCAGTTGTTTTGCTTTGATTACAACAGCTTTTTCATTCAGTATCAGAGCAGGGATTTTACCTCAATTGGGTGATGCTTTTCAACTCTCTGGACAACAATTAGGATTCATCAATTCAATGTGGTTTTTAGGATTCCCTATTTCGATGGTTTTAGGGGGACTTTTTTACCACCAGTTAGGTCCAAAGAGAATTATGCAGTTTGCTTTTTTAACACATACGCTGGGAATTATCTTAACGATTTATTCTGGTGGTTATACTGGATTGTTGATCTCTACTCTTTTGATAGGAATTGGAAATGGATGTACTGAGGCAGCCTGTAATCCAATGATTGCAGACGCCTATGAAGGCAAAACTATGAATACTTTACTCAATCGATTCCATATGTGGTTTCCTGGCGGAATTGTTTTGGGAAGTTTGATATCAAAATTTATGACTGATTTTAATATGGGTTGGCAAGCCCAAATTTGGATCATTATGATTCCAACCCTGATTTATGTATATCTTTTTTATGGACAAACCTTCCCTAAACCAAAATTGGAGGCAACTACCTCGGTGGGAGAGAACTTTAAAGCCATGGCGACTCCCCTTTACCTGTTTATGCTCGTTTGTATGGCATTTACAGCCATTTCAGAGTTTGGACCACAACAATGGACCAGCTTAATTCTAAGCAGCAGTGGTGCCCAACCGATGGTGATTTTAGCTCTGATCACAGGTCTGATGGCAGTTGGTAGATACTTTGGTGGGGACATCGTACACAAGTATGACCAAACAGGAGTTTTATTAGGTTCTGCAGTGCTCACAGCTATAGGTATATTTTTATTCAGTACCCAAACTGGAGCAATGACCTATGTTGCAGCAATCTTTTTTGCATTGGGAGTTTGTTATTTCTGGCCTAATATGATTGGATTTATAGCCGAAAAAATTCCTTTAAGTGGTGCTCTAGGAATGTCCATAGTAGGTGCAATGGGGATGTTTTCTACCTCTATTTTCCAACCTATAATTGGAGGATGGATTGACTCGTCAACTACTCAAATGAAGGCTCAAGGACTCACTGGTGCCGCATTGGATTTGGCGGCAGGGCAAGCAACTTTAACCACCATGATTAGTTTTCCCGGGATCTTAATAATACTTTTCACTATTCTTCTTTTCTGGCAAAAAAGATTTAAGATTTCATAATTATAAAAAGATGATAAATGAGTAACAATAAGTTTTCTCATTTATGATCAATCATACAATTCAACAAATGATCAAACCTCTTTTTTTCCTTTTAGTGACTTTGCCATTATTGGCTCAAAAAAAAATGAAACCTGAATTGACTGAGTTGTGGGAACCAGTTCCTGAGATAATTCAGCCTGGGGAGGCGAACAACCCTCCCAGTGATGCCATTGTACTTTTTAATGGTACTGACCTTTCACAATGGATTAACTCTTCAACAAGTCAGCCTGCCGACTGGATTATCAATCCTGATGGATCAATGACAGTTAAAAGGGATGGAGGGATCGAAACCATAGAGGAATTTGGTTCTGTTCAACTCCATATCGAATGGAAAACACCCATGGAAATTAATGGTAAAGGACAAGGAAGAGGTAACAGTGGGGTTTACTTTCAAAAGACCTATGAAATTCAAGTTTTGGACAGTTACAACAATGTTACCTATTCTAACGGTCAAGCAGCTTCAGTTTACAAACAATCTATTCCTTTGGTCAATGCTTCAAAACCTCCTGGAGAATGGCAAACCTATGATATAATTTTTAATGAACCCAAATACGATAAAAAAGGAAACCGTCTCAAAAAAGGATCTTTCACTGTATTTCACAATGGAGTTTTAGTGCAAAATAATGTAGAAATTCAGGGAACCACAGAGTACAGAGGTTACCCCAAACTAAGGGATATTAAAACCCCTAAAAGACTATATCTACAAGACCATGGGAATCCTGTCTCCTACAGGAATATATGGTTAAGAAAGTTATAATTGAAAAAAATTTATTTGAAAAAACACTATTTAAAAGTTTACATTTCACTTTTCTTAATGATGGGTTTTTTTTCTTGTGCTCAAGGAGATAAAAATTGGATTTTGGATCAAAAAGATTCATCATCAAAAACTGAAATTGCATCAAAGGAAAATTTTTATGATGCTTTGAGGTTCAGAACAGATTTGAAATTAAATTCTAATAAAAGAATTCTATTCACATCAATTAAAAACATTGAAGCATTCAAACAAAAATATAAACTAACAGATATGACTCTGGACTATGTTATTAGAGACCGACTCCACACTGCAATTTTTTTAGGCCAGAAAAGAAATTTCCTTCAGTCCATGGATGGTTCAGTATTCAATTTACCGGATAATTACCCTGCTAAAGAACTAACGGATCAAGTTATAGCTCTTATTGGTGGAATGTATTACGGTAATAGTGAAGTCGAACATTTGGAAAATAATTAATCTGAAAATTTGCTAAAAACAAATTTCATTTCTCGAGCAATTTGAATAGACCGCTGGTCATACACATTGGCCTCTTCATCAGTATCATCATATTCTTTTGGGTCTTCATAAGGCAATGAAATTCTTTTTTCAGCACCAGCTATGAATGGACAGTTTTTGTCAGCATGGGTACAGGTCATCACTGCTCCAAAATTAGTTTTAGGATTGGGGGGGTCATCATAAACTTTTGAGAATAGTGAAATTGGGGG
>JAYPMF010000058.1:0-11110 GCA_038129785.1 Flavobacteriaceae bacterium | reverse complement strand
CTTCTTCATTGTAAACACCGTTTTTTAAGGTTCTAATAACCTTGATAAAGGTTTCCTGGAATATATCTTCAGCGATATCTCGGTCCATAACTTTTGAAAAAATAAAGTTATAGATCTTTGATTTATGATTATTAATCAATATCTCTAAACATTTCTCTTCCCCGTTTAGATAACAGCTCACTAAATGGGCGTCGGTATAATTGAATGAATTAGTCGTGTGCATAAACTACTTTTTTTCAGCGAGGCTGATTTAAACAATAAGATTAAAAAGTAGTTTTTTGTTATAGGCAATTGTTATTTATACAAATATACTCAAATTTGGAAGAAAATCAAATGATTGATTGTTTCAATAACAAAAAGCATAGCTCTGGAAAATCTAAATTTGGCTTTAACTGATTCTTGGACTCTATTCAAATGCTTAAATTTTTATTTAAATTTCTGAAATGTTTGGCATCAAAATATTCATAAAGCTTTGTTTTTAATTAATGGTTTTTGGGGAGGAGCACAGAATAGTTGTAATTTTAGTTTTTTATTTTTTTGATGGAAAAAATTTTTGATTTAGATACCAAAAAACACATAATCATTAAGGGAGCTCAGCTACACAATCTTAAAAAAATTGACGCGGTATTCCCTAGAAATCAAATGACGGTGGTTACAGGACTGTCAGGGTCGGGAAAATCCTCTTTAGTCTTTGATACCCTATATGCAGAAGGACAGCGCCGATATGTAGAAAGCCTTTCCTCTTATGCCAGACAGTTCATGGGGAAACTCAATAAACCAAAAGTTGATGAAATCAGAGGCATTGCCCCTGCCATTGCTGTTGAACAAAAAGTTTCCTCTTCCAATCCACGTTCTACTGTAGGTACTAAAACAGAGATCTATGATTATTTAAAACTACTCTATGCCAGAATCGGAAAGACCTTTTCCCCCATTTCAGGAAAAGAAGTGAAAAGCGAAAGTGTTAAAGATGTTTTAGATTATACTAAAAAATATTTTAATGAGGGAGATAAGTTACTCCTTCTCTCCCCTATAGATCATGATCCGGAGATCAAAAAAAATCGTTTGAGCATATTTAAACAGCAAGGTTTTGCAAGAGTTTTTATAAAGGGGGAAGTATTGCGTATTGAGGAGCTGACTGAGGCTCCTCAAAAAAATTATGATCTTGTGGTAGATCGGATCATCGTAAGGAAAGAAGAGGATTTCTATCAACGGATGGCCGATGCGGTAGAAATTGCCTTTTATGAAGGGAAAGGGGCTTGTTCTCTCTGGTCATTGGATCAGAAAAAGAGGATTTCGTTTTGTAGCCGTTTTGAGTTAGATGGAATGACTTTTGTCTCCCCTAATCTTCATTTCTTCAGCTTTAACAATCCTTTTGGTGCATGCAAAAAATGTGAGGGATTTGGTGACATAATTGGGATTGATAGTGAATTAGTGATTCCTGATACCAGTCGTTCAATTTTTGATGAGGCCATTGCTCCCTGGCGGGGTGCAGGCATGCGTAAGTTTTACAAACAACTTATCGAAAATGCTTACAAATTTGATTTTCCAATCCACAAACCCTACTATCAACTTAGTGAAAAAGATATTAGTATACTTTGGGAGGGAAATTCTTATTTCACAGGTATACACAATTTTTTTAAAAAAATAGAAGCCAAAAACTACAAAATACAAAACCGAGTGTTGCTCTCGCGCTACAGGGGCAAAACAACGTGTGATGAATGTAATGGCTCTAGACTCAGAAAAGAAACCAATAATGTAAAAGTGGGTGGTATGACATTGGCCAAACTACTTCATCTTCCCATTGATGAATTGGGGGTATTTTTCAATCAACTCAAACTGGATAAATATGAAACCAATGTGTCTCATCGTATCCTTAATGAGATTAAATCAAGAATTAAATTCATTCAAGACGTGGGTTTGGGATACCTCAACCTAAATCGAAAGGCAAATACCCTTTCCGGGGGAGAATCCCAGCGTATCAATTTGGCAACTTCCCTGGGAAGTGCTTTGGTTGGTTCGATGTACATACTTGACGAACCCTCCATTGGGCTCCACTCTAGAGACAATGAACGTCTTATAAAGGTTTTAAAAAAACTCAGAGATATTGGTAATACTGTTATTGTTGTAGAACATGATGAGGAAATCATGAATTCGGCCGACAAAATAATTGATATGGGCCCTGAGGCAGGTACTTATGGGGGAGAAATCGTTGCTGAGGGTAATTTAAAAGCAATCTATCAATCCGAAAGTCTTACCGCAAAATACCTACGAAACGAAATATCTATTCCAAAGCCTTCCCGCAGGAGGAAAAGCAAGTATAAAATTTCTTTGATTGGCAATAGAGAGAATAACTTAAAAAATATTGACGTAGACTTTCCCATGGGCTGTATGACTGTTGTGACAGGAGTATCGGGAAGCGGAAAATCAACTTTGGTTAAAAAAATACTTTATCCAGCTTTACAACGAGAAAAAGGTATTTTTAAAAACAAACCTGGACAATTCGACTCCATCAAAGCTCCGTTTGAAAAAATTAACAGTATAGAGTTCATAGATCAAAACCCCATTGGAAGATCTTCAAGATCAAATCCCGTAACTTATATCAAAGCTTATGACGAAATCAGAGGTTTATTTGCAAAACAAGTGTTGGCTAAAAACAGAGGATATAAAGCAAAACATTTTTCGTTTAATGTGGATGGTGGGCGTTGCGATCATTGTAAAGGTGATGGATATACTAACATAGAAATGCAATTCATGGCCGATGTTGTGTTACAATGTGAGCATTGTAAGGGAAAACGGTTTAAAAAAGAGATTTTGGAAGTCGAGTTTAGAGGATTATCATTGGATCAAATATTAGAAATGAGTGTGGATGATGCCATTTACTTCTTTGAAAATGAAAATCAAACCAAAATGGTTCAAAAACTTAAACCTCTTCAGGGTGTAGGTTTGGGATATGTCGCATTGGGTCAGCCCTCCACTTCCCTCTCTGGAGGGGAAGCCCAGAGAATCAAATTGGCTTCATTTATTGGCCGTGGAACAACTCTCGACAAGATTATTTTTATATTTGACGAACCCACTACTGGACTTCATTTACACGACATCAACAAACTAATGCTCTCCTTCAATGCTTTGATTGAACAAGGCCATACCGTCATTGTGGTAGAACACCATTTAGATCTCATCAAATGTGCTGACCACATAATTGATTTGGGCCCTGAGGGCGGAAAAAAAGGTGGATCACTGGTTGCTATGGGTACTCCCGAAGATGTCGCCGGAGTGAAAGCCTCATTTACCGGTCGATACCTTTCCCAAAAGCTAGGACTTTAACTTTTATTTAAAGTAGGCACAACTTTATTAATAAACTTTTGGACATCCTCCGTAAGCTTGAGTAAATATGACAAAAATGAAAAAGCAATAATAATCAGGGTTGACCGTAACAATAGAGATAAAAAAGGTTCGTAATCAAAAGAAATCATGGAAATGATCCAATAAAGAAAAAAAACAACAACTAGGGTAAGAAAAGTTTTTTTACTAAATGGATTCATCCTAAATCTTTTTTGTACCAATAGAATTTTTAAAATATTAATCAATATCATTACCATAAGTGTTGCATATGCCGCTCCAATAATCCCATAATAACCTATTAGAATGAGGTTGAGAGCAATGGCCAACAAAGCAGAGATTAATGAAAACCAAAAAACATAGACGTAATATTTCGAATTGGTAATGATATGATTCAAACAACCCATAGACATGGTGAATAATTTACCCAGAGATACTATGAGTACAACTTCAAGTGCCACAGTGTAATCCCCTAAGTTGATCCAGGCGTAAAAATCATTCAAATTCAGGTTGATCAGTAAAAAGAGTAACCCTGAGATCAACAAAAGATTGTTTGCACTTTTTTTTAATAAATTAAGTAAAGTCGCATAATCATTTTCATTTATAGCTTTGGCCACCAAAGGACTTATGATTTGAAACATGGCCCTACCGGGGAATTCAATTACGGCTGCAATAAAAATAGCAACACTATAATATGCTACATTTTCCACGGTTAAAATATTGGAGATCATTGACTTGTCAATGTCCAGTATCAAACTTGCAGCAGAGCCCGACATAAAAATCAAAAGGCTGTATCGTAAGATAGATCTATATTGGTGAGGGAGTGAAAAAGAAAATTTAGGAGTGTATTTGACCAAACTATAGATAACTACCAACGACAATCTGAGATAATATCCAACAATTAGAGCCGTTAAAAATCCATCAAAGTCTATAATTTTAAAGGCATAAATCAACAATAGGGTAAAAATTAAAGCCCTAGGATAGAACTCCTTTAAAAAATTACCGAAAACAGAATACAATTGAATCCTGAGCCAATTATAAAATACCTCAAATAAAGCTGTAGAAAAGGCAATGGCCAAAATCAAGTATGCATACTTACCGATTTCTTTATTCTCTGAAGCTATAAAATCAATTATCTGTTGATAAAAAAGAAAACTTAGAATCAATAGAAAAAGAAAAATAAGAAGAGGGAGAAAAAAAGATAGACTTAAGAGTTTATCTCTTTCCTCTTTGGTATTACAACTACTGTAAAATTTGATAACAGCATGTTGAACACCAAAAGAGATAAAAGGCTGAACCAGATTAGATAAAGCCAAAAGTGCTACTACCAACCCCTGAAGTGCGCTTCCCATATGGGTAGGATAAAGATAAACCGTATTTATCGCCCCAATAAGAAATGCGAGTCCTATACTAATACTGTTGTAGAATGATTGTTTGGCTATGATTCCCATCGCAACATGAATTAATTATTTTCTTTTTTAAACCTTTGATATCCAAAACAGGATACCACTAAAATAAATATCAACAGGCTCACAAGTCTGATCGATCCCCCCAATCTGACAACGGGAGGATCAAAAGTAAATTGGATGGTGTGTTTTCCATTAGGTACTCTCAAACCTCTCAGTACATAGTTAACAGGAAAAATTTTTGCTTTTTGATCATCAATTGTAACAGACCAACCTTGTGGATAGTACATTTCAGAAAAAACCAACAGCTGGTCTTCATTAGCCTCAAAATTGTATAGAAGGTGGGTAGGGTGATTTTTTACTAATTCAATTTTATTTAACTGCTCTGCATCGAATTTAATTCCTATATCGTCAGGTAACTCAGATTTTAAAACAACAGCTGATTTTTTGAAATTAATGCTTTTCATTGATTCTAAGACCTCATCTGCCGTATCTGCTATTATTAATGAATCTACTGCCCATGCAATTCCCATCACATTTGGATTTTCAATAATTTTTTGTTCTTTATTTTCTTGAATTAGGAGGTACTTGACGTTGAGTATGTCCATTACACCACTAATCTGATGGGCACTGAAGTAGTCATAGAGCTCCTCAAACCTTCTCGGTTTGGCTCCATGATATCCTCCTATAGCATTATGAAAAAATGAGGTTCTGGCTCCGGATAGTTTGAGTCCTGGTTCATATACCCTAAAACGGCCGGTATCTTTTTGTATGAGTTGGTCTCCTTTTTGGGAAACAAAAAGATTCTTTATTTGTCTGGGGCTAACAAATAGATCTCTGTCTATATAACGTCGAGAAACTCCAATCAAATCACTTAGCATTAACCCTACTAAAATGATAATAGCAATATTTTTGGAGAGCTTTTCCTTTATAAAAAAATATATAATAGTGCATATTACTAAACAATAAACAATTGCTCTGATCAAATCGTAATTAAAAATTGACTTACGAGCATTGATGATTTGATTCATTAAATCTGGACCATAAGCATCCCTTAGAAAGGAATCCATTACTCCGGAAAAGTCAAATAAGCCCCTAGAAATAAGAATTAGCAAAAGGACTAGAATAAATCCGATTGCCGGTTTTAATATTTTTCTGAACTTCTCTCCATTTGGTTTTTGAAACAAACCATTAAGACCTAGACAAGCTAGAACAGGGAAGCAAAACTCTAAAATTACCTGAATAGAACTGACAGCCCTGAATTTATTGTAAAATGGGAAATAGTCAATAAAAAGTTCTGTCAGCATAGGGAAATTTTTGCCCCAGGAGAGCAGTATGGATAATATTATCCCTGCAAGCAACCCATTTCGAAGCGGACCTTTAACGATGAACAAGGCTAAAAAAGCTATAAAAATTACGGTAACCCCAACATAGGCCGGGGCTTCAAGTATGGGCTGGCTTCCCCAGTAGGTTGGTACATTGGAAACAAAACGTTTAGCTTGAGACCTAGGCAGTCCATTTTCGATTAAAAATTCATAGAGTTTTGAGTCATCACCAATATTTTCTGATGAACCTCCTCCCTGAATTCTAGGAGCTAAGAGATTAAGACTTTCAAAAATACCATAACTGAACTGCGTAATATAATCAGTACTTAGCCCACCAGTCTTTTCTTTAATACTACCGTCGGGGTTTTGATTTAACTCACTTTTTCCACGCGTGCTAAATTGCGAATACTCTGCAGTAGCCAAAAGAGGGGGTGCATTGAGTCCTAAAGACATCAGACCTGCGCCAAAAAGTACTAAAGATTGACGTAAAAAGTTTTTATGTTTACCGATTTTAATTGCACGGATTCCATAAACAATTCCAATGACAATCATCAATAGGAGCATATAATAGGTCATTTGGTAATGATTGGCCCGGATTTGCATTGATAGTCCAAAAACAGTTAGGAGAAAACCTGTTGCACGGCGATCTTGAAGGATCATATACATACCACCAATTACTAATGGCATGTAGGCCAATGCCTGAGCTTTAGTATTGTGACCAACTTGCAATATAATCAACAAATAAGTTGACAAACCATAAGCAAACGCACCAAAAATCGCAACTGGAATTGGCATCTTAATAATTATTAAAAAAAGGTAAGCCGTCAGAAGGTATAGAAATAAAATTTCAGCGGGTTGAGGGATGAACTGAAAAATCCGGTGAATGGGAGTTAAAAAATCATAGGGATAACGGGCTCCCAATTGATAAGTAGGCATACCGCCAAATGCATTGTCAATCCAGTAAATCTCTTCATTGTAACTTTCTCGGTATTCCTTAATTTGTCTTGACATACCGGTGTATTGTCTGATATCTGATTGGATCAACTTTTTATCAGATAAAACCGGATAAAAGAATAATATAGAAAACAAACCAAAACCAAATATGATGGAAAGATGCTTTAGGTTTTGTTTACTTAAAACTTGATCAATCAATTTCCTCATAATCTATATATTCTCCAATTTCATTTTCGGGTTTTTTGGACTCTTTTTTGGAAGCAGATGAAAAATGATCATTATCAAAGTACTGCATTTTTTTGAAGAGTCGATTGATTAAATATTTGAGAGCAAATGGAAAAATCAGTCTAAAAAAGTAGGCGATTAACGTCAAGGTCAAGAGGAACTTTAGCAAACTAATCAAAATATTAAGATACGTTTATGTATCAAAAGTAGTTAAATCTTATGACTATTCTGATGTTTTTAAAAAGCCCCAAGCCTCAGAACTAAAATTAGATTTATCTTGCAAAAAAAATTAAATGCTGAATCGATTTTCGCTCTTGTATGTTTTTTCAATGGCTGTGATTCATGCCCAATACACCGACCAGATCAATTCTAACAGACCAGGCGCCTCGATAGGTGCTTTTGCCGTTGGAAAGGGTATTATTCAGTTTGAAGGTGGTTTTGAACACAGAAAACATAAACATGAAGGCTATAATTACTCCACCGTTGATGGAACCATTCTATTTCTTTCTGCTAGATGGGGTTTTCTGTCAGAGCGTTTGGAGTTAACTTACCAAGGTTCTTTCATGTTTGACCGGTTAACCAACAAAATACCAGATCAATATATATCATACAAAAGGAAAGGATTCCTTCAGAATTTTTTGGGGTTTAAGTATTTAATTTATGATCCTTTTAAAAAGGAAAAAAAAGTAGATTTTTACAGTTGGAAAGCAAACAACGGGTTTAAACTAAAACATTTGATTCCGGCAGTATCACTGACTACAGGAGGTAATTTTATTTTTGGAAAAAACCACCCCTATAATTTTGGAGATGTTTTTGATGCACTTTATCGTCCAATTTTCTTTCAAAATTTAAGTATACCAACAGATCAAGAACCTTTTTTTTCCCTTAGGGGAGTCTTGGCAACTCAATCCCATTTTTTGGGAAGTTGGGTTTTTGTAACCAACTTAATCTACGATCGATATCTGACCGAACAAACTGTCAAAAGTTATATACTTACCCTTACACACACATTCCATCCCTTATGGTCTGTTTATTTTGAAAATGAGGGGTTTTTTAGCATGCGATATAATAATCAAATATTTAGAACTGGAGCCGCTTATTTATTTTCAGACAATATACAGATAGAAAGTTCAGTGGGAGTAAATACCAACACCCGCCCCGGTAGTCTTTTTATTAATTTAGGGGTTTCATATCGATTAAATTTCCACAAAGATTTTATTAGTGCAGAAGAGATAGAATACAAAGAATTTAAAAAGGAGGAAAAGGAATTAGGAAGTAATAAATGTTGTTGAAATCATAAATAGGAAAGATTTAAAGAGTTTTGTTAATTTTCCATTCAAGCTTTATAATCAAAACCCTTATTGGACTCCTCCTATTATTGAGGAGGAAATTGATGTTTTAGATCAATCAAAAAATCCCGTATTCAAAAATGCAAAAGCTAATTATTTTTTGGCCTATAAAAATGGCAAAATTGCTGGTAGGATTGCAGTAATTATTAACTGGATTGAAGTAAAAAAACTCAAAAAGAAAAAAGTTCGATTTGGATGGTTTGATGCTATAGATGATATAAAAGTGACTAGTGCATTAATGCAAAAAGTACATCTTATTGGAATTGAAAATAGAATGGAATTCATTGAAGGACCTGTTGGATTTTCCAATATGGACAGGGCTGGAATGCTTGTTGAAGGTTTTGAAGAAAGCAATACCATGATCACTTGGTACAATGCACCTTATTACTATGAACACTTCAAACAATTAGGATATAAGAATCTTGCAGTTTGGGTAGAATATGAGATTACCTTAAGCTCATTTGATAAATCACCTGAAAAAATTAAAAAGTTTTCAGATTTAATGCTCAAACGCTATGAATTAAAAAACGTGGATTTTAAATCGAAAAAGCAGATCATTCCATATATTGAAAAAATGTTTTATTTGTTGGAAAAAACTTATGGTAAACTCCAAACTTTTGTGCCAATCCAACCAGAGCAAATAAAACATTACAAGAAAAAATATTTTCGTTATATACATCCTGAATTTATCAAATGCATAGCAGACAAGAATGATGAACTGGTTGCTTTTTGTATTACTATGCCCTCTTTTACTAGGGCTTTAAAAAAAGTAAATGGCAAAATGTTACCTTTCGGTTTTCTCCATCTATTTAAGGCTTTGTATTTTAACTCTAGGGCTTCTTTTTATCTTATTGGGGTAGATCCAAAATATCAAAACAAAGGGGTTACAGCTATCATCTTCAATGAAATGCAAAAAACATTTAACAAACGTGGATACAACATTGTGGAGACTAATCCAGAGCTTGAGGAAAATAGCTCGATCCAGAATTTGTGGAAAAATTACGAACATCGTAAGCATAAAAAAAGAGTAACGGTAACACAAAAAGTAAAAAAAGAAGATTCTACATAATTTCGAAAACTCCCAAGTAAGTTTTATACCTAGTTTATAAATAAATTATTTTAAACCCAGTATGAAAATTAATTTAAAATGATGTACAATCAAGGAACCATTATTGCCAAAGCTTCCGCAGCTGGAAGTTCGGCCATTTGTTTATTCAGACTCTCTGGTAATGATTCAATTAAAATGGTTTCCATGTGCTTTAAAGCAAAATCCAAAAAAAAACTTACCGACCAAAAAGGTAATACGGTACATTTGGGAACACTGCATTTAGATGAAAGAACATTAGACGAAGTTCTTGTAACCGTTTTTAAAGCCCCCCACTCTTATACAGGAGAAAATATAGTTGAGATTTCCTGCCACGGCTCAAACTTCATACAAGAGGAGATTTTACGCCTTTTTATAGCGAAAGGAGCACAGCATGCAAAACCAGGAGAATTTACTTTAAGGGCTTTTTTGAATAAAAAGATGGATTTAAGTCAGGCAGAGGCAGTAGCTGATTTGATTGCATCCGAATCCAAAGCAGCTCACGAGATAGCCATTAATCAAATGCGAGGGGGATATGCTGATGAAATTTCCCAGCTGAGGCAAAAACTATTGGATTTTGCCTCATTGATTACCTTGGAATTGGATTTTGCTGAAGAAGACGTGGCTTTTGCAGATCGAGTCGCGCTCAAGAATTTAATTGATTCCCTACAATCAAAAATTAAATCGCTTCTCGATTCATTTCAATATGGCAATGTTATAAAAAAAGGGGTTCCTGTAGCCATAGTAGGTAAACCCAATGCAGGTAAATCTTCTTTACTCAATGCCCTTCTAAAAGAGGATCGTGCGATAGTATCTGAAATTCCTGGTACAACAAGGGACACCATAGAAGATACCGTGACCATATCGGGTATAGAATTTAGGTTTATTGATACTGCAGGTTTACGTGAGACAAAAGATCAAATTGAGGCCTTAGGAGTCGCCAAAGCGAAAGAAAAAGTAGATTTAGCCAAAGTAATGATTTATCTTTTTGACACCAATGAAGCTACCTTACATGAAATAAAAGCAGCACTGGATGGATTTAAAAGAGAGGGTATGAAAATGATATTGGTAGAAAATAAAATTGACCTCATTCATAGACCTAATAAGTTCTCGTTGAAAAAAGCACTTAAAGAAGATTCAGCTAACATACCGTTTGATGCATTTTGTAGTATTTCTACTTTTGAACCTAATTCAATCGAGCAACTTAAAATAATAATATACAACCAAATCAAGAAGATTGCTGTTCAGGGAGATATAGTCATTTCTAATGCAAGACATTATCAGGCACTAAAAAATGCATTGGGAGCCATTATAAACATCAAAGAGGGATTAAAAAATGAATTAAGTGGTGATTTGATAAGTGTTCACATCAATGAGGCTATACATTTCCTTGGTGAGATTTCTGGAGAAATTACCAATGATGAAATG
>JAYPMF010000057.1:0-11367 GCA_038129785.1 Flavobacteriaceae bacterium | reverse complement strand
ATTTCAAACTCATCTCCATTAATTTTTTGGCTATTTTTTGAATTGTTTTTCATTGTTAATAATCCTTCTTTCTTTTTCAGCGGCATACTAAACTGTTTCGGATTGTCTCTTTTCATTAATCTTCTGGGGGTCATAAATGGTAGCAATTTGATCATCAATGAACATCTGCTCAGTCTTAGATACCTATAAATATCACTATTATATCTAAGAATATTCTTTAAATTGAAAAGTTTTTATAAAAAACTATTTCATCAAAAATTATGACACAAGCAACAAAATTTACATTATATATCGACAAATGACACACGACAGATGGTTTTTAAATTTTTCATTCAATACTATAAAAACATTTTAGGTAATTTTCAATAGAAATTGCAAACCGTCAACTTGTTAAAGTTTTTAAAATAAATTTCAGAAGGTGAAATTATCGGAATGAATCCCTATTTTTGTAAAGTAATGAAATGACCATCTAAATTTCGGATCTGATGAATAATTTTGATGTTTTAGAAGATAGAATTGTTCAGTTACTTAATAAGCTAAAGGAAAATCATCTATTAATTAACAAATTACATTCGGAAAATTCTCAGTTTGAAGAGGAGTCTAATTTACTAAAAACTCAAATTTCAGAACTTAAAAAAGAGAATGAATCATTAAGGATGGCCAATTCTTTACTTGGCAGTAAAGAAAGTAAAGCGATTACCAAGCGTAAAATAAATAGTTTAATCAAGGAAGTAGATTTTTGCATCGACCAGCTTTCAGAGATTAGATAAATTATGAGCGAAAATATAAAAATTAAATTAACTATTGCCGATAGAGTATATCCATTAACGATTTCATCGGATCAGGAAGCCTCTCTAAGAATTTCGGCAAAAAAAATTGACGATATGACCAAACAGTTAGAACAAAATTATGCTGTTCGTGATAAACAAGATGTTTTGGCCATGTGTGCTTTGCAATACGCCGCTCAATTGGAAAATCAGCTTAACAAAAATACCATAGGAGATGTTTCGGTTAAAACCAATGAATTGATCGAATTGATTGATTTACATCTCTCCAATTACTAAGTTCTTTAAATAAAATACAATCTGCCTGTATTGGTGATTTTTTGATAAACTCAACGAGCTTTAATTTAAGAGAGGTGAGTTATGACTGTAAAAGCATGCTGCCTTGAGCAGATCCTTGATCAGTTGTGTAGCCTCATACTTGTTTATTTAGGAGTTTATACGAAAACTCTATGCTAATACAGGCTTTTTTAATGATATAAAAAACGAATTAAATGGAAGTAAGTACCAATATGATAATATTTCTAGCTATCGCCATACTGATTGGAGTGGGCATGGGAATCTTTATCCAGCGCAGAAAAAATACCATTCAATTGGACGATGCTAATACAGAGTCCAAGGAAATAATCGATCAAGCTAAAAGACAGGCAGATCAGATTAAAAGTGAAAAAATACTTCAGGCCAAGGAACGCTTTATCGAGTTGAAGTCTGACCATGAGAAGGTTATCTTTCAAAGAGAAAAAAAAATCTCTGAGGTAGAGAACCGTTTGAGAGATAAAGAAAATAAACTCAATAATGACCTTGATAATAATAAAAACCTCTCCAACTCATTGGAACAAAAAAATGCATCCATCCAAAAAAGATTGGAGAAATTAGATCTTAAAGAAAAAGAGCTTGAAACCTCTCATAAAATTCAGCTAGAAAAACTTGAAATTATTTCCGGTTTGTCTGCCAATGAAGCCAAAAAAGAGTTAATCGATTCTCTACGTAAGCAAGCTCAGTCAGACGCAATGGCCTTTGTCCAGAATAGCTTGGAGGAGGCAAAATTGACTGTAGAGCAAGAGGCCAAAAAAATAATTATTAACACCATTCAACGTATCGGTACAGAGGAGTCGATCGAAAATTGTGTTTCTGTATTCAATTTGGATTCGGATGATGTCAAAGGAAGGATCATTGGGAGAGAAGGGAGAAACATCCGAGCTATTGAGGCAGCTACTGGAGTTGAAATTATAGTTGATGATACCCCCGAAGCCATCATTCTCTCATGTTTTGATCCCGTCGAGAAATTGCCCGTTTATCATTGCATCGACTAGTTACTGATGGGAGAATCCACCCCGCAAGGATCGAGGAGGTAGTGAATAAGACCATTAAACAAATAAAAAATGAGATCATAGAGGTGGGTAAAACTACAGTGATTGATTTGGGTATTCATGGTCTTCATCCAGAACTTATCAAAATTGTTGGAAGAATGAAATACCGATCCTCTTATGGCCAAAATCTATTGCAACATTCTAGAGAAGTGGCCAAATTATGTGGAGTGATGGCATCAGAACTAGGTTTGAATCCTAAACTGGCCAAGCGAGCAGGCTTATTACACGACATTGGTAAAGTTCCTGAGGAGGAAACTGAATCTCCTCACGCCATTTTGGGCATGGAGTGGGCCGAAAAATATGGAGAGAAAAAAGAAGTTTGTAATGCAATAGGTGCTCATCATGACGAAATCGAAATGACTTCATTATTTTCTCCTATCGTTCAGGTTTGTGATGCCATTTCTGGTGCTAGACCTGGAGCCAGACGGCAGGTTCTTGATAGTTATGTTCAGCGTTTGAAAGACTTGGAAAATATTGCATATGATTTTAATGGAGTTAATAAAGCATATGCTATTCAGGCTGGCCGCGAACTCCGAGTGATTGTAGAAAGTGAAAAGGTCTCCGATGACCAAGCTGCTGAACTGTCATTTCAAATCTCGCAAAAAATTCAAACTGATATGACCTACCCTGGACACGTTAAGGTCACTGTTATAAGGGAAACAAGATCAGTTAACGTCGCCAAATAATTATTGGAAGAAAATTGCTATACCACCCAGTCCAGTGAGTAAAAGGATCAACTGACGGTAGCTCTCATTTTTTATTTTCCTGACCAATAAGACCCCTAAACCAAAACCTAAAATAACAGTTGGGATCAAACTTAAACTGATCTGAAATGATTCCCCATTAATTGTTCCCCAAGACCATATATGAAAAGGAACTTTGAATAGATTAATAATAAAAAACAACCAAGCAGCAGTGCCAATGAATTCGTTTTTTGGCAATTTTATGGCCAAAAAATAGATGTTTGAAAAGGCTCCTGCCAAATTGCCTACCATGGTAGTAAAGCCAGCAATTATTCCCATTAGTGCAGCAAAACTCCAGTGGGTCGGTACTTTTCTGTCTTTCTTTCGTTCCCAATAATACATCATTACTACACTAATAAGAATGATGATGGCCATGCCCGATTTAAAAAGATCCTCTGGTAGATTTTTACCCAAAAGTACCCCAGCTAATACTCCTGCTACCATCCATGGTAAAAGTTTGATCAGATAGATCCACTTTACATGTCGGTTATAGTAGATAACCGCCAATATGTCACCACAGATCAGCAGAGGCATTAATATTCCCGTGGATTCCTTCGCTCCATAAACCAAAGCTAAACCCGTAACGATTAATACTGCCAATCCTTTAATACCAGACTTTGCAATTCCAAGAATGAAAGCAGCACCTAAGGCGATGGTAAAAGCAAGACTCAGAAAGGGAACAGTATTTTGTTGTAACAAAAGGGATAATAATTGGTTTAGCAGTGCGTAAAGCTATTGAATAAATTTCTTATACTACAGATTCAGAAAGAATTTTGATAAAATTTTATTTTATAAAGTCTAGTGGTTTTTTTAAAACTCCTAATCACTTTTTTTGTTACAAAAAAAACAAAAAAATAGTGCATCCCGCAAAAACTAAAATTAATTTCTTTTGCATAAAGAAATTTACTTGTCTCACTTATTTCATTTTTATTACATTTAGAATAATCATTCAATTTAATTAATATGGAAAAATCAAACAGCAGATTATTGTCCCTAGATATATTTAGGGGGCTTACCATCATCTTGATGATCATAGTCAACGACCCAGGTTCGTGGAGCCATGTTTACGCTCCTCTTCTGCATGCAAATTGGAACGGATTGACACCCACGGATTATATTTTCCCCTCTTTTATTTTTATCGTTGGGATTTCAATTGTACTGTCCCTAACCAAGCAAAGTGAAAAAGGAATGACTAAAGAACAACTGGTTAAAAAAATATTACTTCGCAGTTTAAAAATTTATTTAGTGGGTCTCTTCCTTTGGCTGTGGCCTTCCTTTGATTTTGGTCGGATCCGATGGGTCGGGGTCTTGCCCCGTATTGCATTGGTTTTTATGGTCTGTGCTTTACTTTTCCTTTACACCAAAAGAAAGACCCAATTGATCATTGCCGCCGTCGTCCTGGTGTTATACTGGTTGGTAATGATGTACCTTCCAGTTCCTGGAATTGGTATACCCGATTTGAGTGAACCTGGAAAAAATTGGGCCAATTATTTGGATCAAAATTATTTACCCGGTTATCTGTGGGAAAAAACCTGGGATCCCGAAGGAATTCTCAGTTCATTTCCCGCAGTGGTATCAGGATTGTTGGGAATGATGGCAGGATTTATTTTGATTTCCAAGACTGAACTTAAAGACAAGCTTATTCAATTATTCCTACTCGCGGCCTCGCTGCTAATAATGGGAGACATAGCTCAATATTTTTTCCCAATAAATAAAGGTATTTGGAGTAGTTCTTTTGTTTTAATGGCAGGGGGTATCAGTTGTATACTTCTGGCTTGTTTTGTTTACTGTATTGACATTAAGGAGCAAGACTCCAAATTTAAATTTGCCAAGGTTTTTGGAGTGAATGCTATTTTTGCCTATTCACTCGCCAGTATTTTTTACACCATTTTCTATAGCGAAAAGCTTTGGGGTGTTTCCTTAAGTGTTACCTATATGGAACAAATCATTGCGATTGGAATACCCCCAAAATTAGGCTCCTTACTTTATGCCTTGTTTTATGTTTTTGTAATTTGGATTCCTACCTATCAGCTGTTCAAACGTAAAATCTATATTAAACTTTAAGTACTATGAGGCAATACCTGTACTTTTCAGCCTCCTTTATTTATATATTTAGTTCACTAAACAAAAAAAATGAAAAATAAACAGACTTATTGGAAAACCAATTTGAAGTATTTGGTTATACTTTTATCTATATGGTTTACAGTTTCCTATGGCTTCGGTATTTTATTGGCAGACCAACTCAATCAAATTCAGATGGGAGGTTTTAAGTTGGGCTTCTGGTTTGCTCAACAAGGAGCCATTTTTATTTTTGTGATTCTGATTTTTGTATACATATACCTGATGAATCGATTGGATCAAAAATTTAAAAATAAAAAATAATGGAATTGCAATATTGGATTTGGATAGCCGTAGGACTGAGTTTTACCCTTTACATTACAATTGCCATTGCTTCAAGAGCTTCATCTACAGGTGAATTTTACATTGCAGGTAAGGGTGTTCCCCCCATCGCCAATGGGATGGCCACTGCTGCCGATTGGATGTCGGCCGCTTCATTTATTTCGATGGCTGGGATCATTTCTTTCAATGGTTATGATGGATCAGTATACCTTATGGGTTGGACAGGTGGCTATGTTTTGCTGGCACTTTTATTGGCACCTTACTTAAGAAAATTTGGAAAATTTACGGTCCCCGATTTTATCGGTGATCGCTATTATTCAAATGTGGCACGAGGAGTGGCTGTTTTTTGTGCTTTGATTGTCTCATTTACATATATCGCCGGACAAATGCGCGGAGTAGGTGTGGTGTTTTCGCGTTATTTAGAGGTGGATATTACTACTGGTGTGCTTATCGGAATGTTAATAGTTCTTTTTTATGCAGTATTGGGTGGAATGAAAGGCATTACTTATACACAAGTGGCTCAGTATTGTGTGCTGATTTTTGCCTTTATGTTGCCAGCTATTTTTATTTCTTTGATGATTACTGGCAATGCAATTCCTCAAATTGGCTTTGGATCGGCGGGGAGTGATGGGGTTTATCTGCTGGATAAATTAGATGGTTTACATCGCGAATTGGGCTTCCACGAATATACCTCGGGTAAAAAAACAACTTTAGACGTATTTCTTATAACTGCTGCGCTGATGGTTGGAACGGCAGGATTGCCTCATGTTATCGTTCGATTTTTTACTGTAAAAAAAGTTAGTGATGCCCGAAAATCTGCTGGTTGGGCTTTACTTTTTATTGCCATTTTGTACACCACAGCTCCTGCTGTAGCTGTTTTTTCCAGAACGAATTTGATTGAAACTGTAAGCAATAAATCATATAACGCCCTACCGGAATGGTTCAACAAATGGGAGGCTACCGGACTGATTACCCACGTTGACAAAAACCAAGACGGCTTGGTTCAATATTTGGCTGACTCCCAACTCAACGAGTTAAAAGTCGATGCGGATATTATGGTTTTGGCCAATCCTGAGATTGCCGATTTGCCCAATTGGGTTATAGCTATTATGGCAGCAGGGGCTTTGGCAGCTGCACTCTCAACTGCTGCCGGACTCTTGCTTGTTATCTCTTCCTCTGTATCCCACGACTTGATAAAAAAAATGATCAAACCCGATGTGAGTGAAAAAGGTGAATTGATCGCTGCTCGCTTATCTGCAGTAGGTGCTGTGATTTTGGCTGCCTATTTTGGCATCAATCCCCCAGGTTTTGTTGCTGCAACTGTTGCACTGGCTTTTGGTTTAGCTGCTGCCTCGTTCTTTCCCGCCATTGTAATGGGTATTTTCAGTAAACGAATGAATAAAGAAGGAGCGGTTGCAGGTATGGTGGTCGGAATACTTTTGATGTTATTTTATATGACTAAATTCAAATTCGGATGGTTTGGCGGTGGTACTGAAAAAGATTGGTGGTTAGGAATCTCACCTGAGGGTTTTGGATCTTTTGCCATGATGGTCAATTTCATCGTATCTATTGCCGTATCAAGATTTACCCCTGCTCCAGATAACGAAATTCAGAAACTGATTGAAGACATCAGAAATCCTGATGAGGAATAAAATTATTTTTTAAAGCTTTTTGAAGGGTTTAATCATTTATGGTTAACCCTCATCAATAGGATTTTTTTAATGGATATAATAAATTGTAACTAACGTAACTTTAATTTAGATTTTTGAAAATAGAACTTCGTTTTTTTTTATCAATGCTGCTAATTATTTTTTTGAATAAAGGATGCATAATAAAAAAAAAAAGAACCCTTAAAGGAAATTTATATAACCAAAATTCTGATGCATCTGGATTGGCCGAATATGGCAAGTTATGATGCACAGAACAAAGAAGTAAATCTGGAAAAAATAATGACCGTGTTGTCTTTATGGGAAACTCTATCACTGAGGGCTGGTCTCATTATATGCCTTAGATGTTTGACAAATAAACATAAATTAATAGGGGTATAGGATAATGTCAAAATTGGTCGAGAAGGCAATAGATGAATTACTTGATCGATAACAATATCCCGAATTAACTGAATTTTAAGGTTGAGGCCACTACCTTTTCAATGATTTTTAAATCAGAGATGGGTTCGCCTTTATCTGTTTTATTCGAGCCCTTTGCGGATAGGTGGATTTCATTAAATCCTGATTTAAAAAAAAGTTCACAATTTTGATCGTTAATTCCACCTCCAGGCATGATTACGATCTCATCTTTTGAAATGTTTTGAAGTTCAACCAATAAATCCAGCCCCTGGACTGCTTCAACTTGTTGACCGGAAGTCAAGACCCTGTTGAACCCTAAATCCATAATTTTTTTCAAAGATTCTTTTGGATTGATGACCTGATCAAAAGCCCTGTGAAATGTCAAATCTAAAGATTGAGCGATTTTTACCCAGTTTTTAATTATTTTCATAGGTAATGAATGATCTTTGTTTAATGCTCCTATGACTACCCCACTTGCACCCATTGATCGGGCCATTTCAATTTGTACTGCTATCGTTTTAACCTCTTTTGAGTTGTAAACAAAATTCCCACTACGAGGTCGAATTAGGACGTGAACAGGAACAGATGTTTGGTCTAATACATCTTTTAAAAATCCTGATGTGGGGGTAATCCCATCTTGCAATAAATTCTCACAAAGTTCTATTCGAGATGCACCTCCTTTAATAGCTTTGTGAAATGACGCAAGGGACGAACAACATATTTCAATAACCATAATAATCAATTTGGTCATCTAATAATATTATTTTTTTTTAATATTTCGTTTTAAACTCAACTTTATTTTTTCCTTTTACTTTAATTAAATAGGGCTATATTTACCTAGTTGAAAATCCTCCTTAATTCCTCTAAAATGAATAAGAAAAAAATTATTTACCAGCCTCCCGGCGCATTTGAGGAACATCGTTTTGAAAAACTTCACAATGTAATATTCGACTCCTCTCTATCAGGTTCTCGTGCCGTAGCTGATGAAATAGCAACACTTATCAGACAGAAGCAAGATGAAGGATTGCCTTGCGTATTAGGACTGGCTACTGGATCTTCTCCCATTAGTGTCTATAACCAATTAATCAAACTTCATCAAGACGAGGGCTTAAGTTTTAAAAACGTGATCACTTTCAATCTTGATGAATATTTTGGGCTAAAACCTAACGATATTAATAGTTATCACTTTTTTATGCACGAAAACCTATTTGATCAGATTGATATTAAAGCTGAAAATATCAATATTCCTTCCGGAAACCTTGATCGAAAAAAAATAAGGGATTACTGTAAAGCCTATGAAAAAAAAATAAATCAGCTGGGAGGGCTCGATTTTCAGCTTCTTGGGATAGGAAGGACTGGACATGTTGGTTTTAATGAACCCGGGTCAAATATAAACTCGCAAACACGTTTAGTGACTTTAGATCATCTTACGCGATATGATGCTGCGGGTGCTTTTTATGGTATTGAAAACGTCCCCAGCAAGGCTATCACTATGGGGATTAAAACTATTCTTTCAGCAAAGCGTATTGTGCTTTTGGCTTGGGGCACAAATAAAAGTAAAATCATACAAAAAGCGGTAGAAGGAGATTTAAATCCTAATATACCTACAACCTATCTTCAAGAACATAACAATACTACTTTGGTTTTAGATCATCAGTCATCCTCTGGATTGACTCGAATTAAAACACCTTGGATCACAGGAAACTGTGATTGGAGCGACCCATCTAACTTATGTAAAGCGGTTTATTGGTTATGTAAAAAAACGGACAAATCCATTTTAAAACTAACAGAGGAAGACTATAGACAAAACGGGATGTCTGAACTTTTAATTTTAGAGGGTAATTATTACGATCTCAATATTAAAATGTTCAATCGTCTACAAAACACCATCACAGGTTGGCCAGGGGGAAAACCCAAGGCTGATGACAGTAATCGTCCAGAACGTGCTTTGCCCATGAAAAAACGATGCATCATTTTCAGCCCACATCCTGATGACGATGTCATCTCAATGGGAGGTACTTTTGATCGCTTGGTTGCACAAGGGCATGAGGTTCATGTTGCCTACCAGACTTCAGGAAATATTGCTGTATCTGATGAAGAAGCACTTAAGTATATTGAGGTTGTTTCTGACATTAGTGAAGATCCCTCGGTGTGTGATGATTTGAAAAATGAATTATTAAATAAAGATAAAAATACCATTGACTCAGTGGCCTTGCGAAAACTAAAAGGAGCCATCAGAAAAAGGGAGTCATTAGCTGCCACGCGCTATATAGGAATTCCCGACACTCAAGTCCATTTCTTAAATCTTCCATTTTACGAGAGCGGTAAAGTCAAAAAAAATCTACCCTCTAAAAATGATATGAATATTACAAGTCAACTGATCAAAAAGGTTAAACCCCATCAGATATATGCTGCGGGTGACCTCGCCGATCCCCATGGAACTCATCGTATTTGTTTAGACATATTATTCGATTCAATAAATCAACTCAAGTCCGAATCATTTATGAAGGATTGCTGGGTTTGGCTCTTCAGAGGAGCTTGGCAAGAATTTGAGGTATACGAGATCGAAATGGCCGTTCCGATGAGTCCCGATCAAGTTTTACGAAAGCGAAAAGCAATATTTTGCCACCAATCTCAAAAAGACAGCGTTATGTTTCAAGGGAGTGATGATCGAGAGTTTTGGGTTCGTGCCGAGGATAGAAATCGTTTAAGTGCAAAACGATACAGAGATCTGGGACTTTCAGATTATCAGGCAATGGAGTTATTTCAGCGTTATCATTTTTAAACCAAATTACTTCTGGGATTATTTTTATGGAGATCATTGAAAATAAAATAAACAAGATTTAACTTATGATAAGCCCTGGTTTTCCTGACATACTGATCAAAGTAAAGGCAGCTAGATTGCCGAATGAAATGAAAATGGTATTTTAAAAAATTAAAAAACAAATTTCATGAATAGAAAACAATTTATATCAATTGCCGGGGTTTCAACACTAGGTTTAGCATTTCCAGCTCGGCCCTTTTCAGGTGACAATTACACAAAAAACAAAATTTCCTTAGCACAGTGGTCCATGAACAAATCTTTTTTCTCAGGAAAAAAAGATCCTCACAACTTTGCCGTATATGCAGCTAATATGGGGTTTGCAGGAGTCGAGTTTGTCAATCAATTTTATTTTGACCAACTCAAAAATGGAACTACTTCCAGTAAAAACGTCAGTAGTTTAGCCAAAATACTTAATTCACGAGCTAATGACAATGATATTTCAAATGTTTTGATCATGGTTGATGAGGAGGGAAATCTTGCTGATTCCTCTTCTAAAGCAATCAAAACTGCGATTGAACAACACAAAAAGTGGGTTGAGTTGGCTGCTGAGATTGGGTGTCATTCCGTAAGAGTAAATCTTTCTGGAGAAAAAGACCTCAAGAGGTGGATCGACAAGTCTGTAGAAGGTTTGAATGGACTTTGTGGGTTTGCAAAAACCATGGGAGTAAATATTATTGTTGAAAATCATGGTGGTTTGTCTTCCAATGGGAGTTTTTTAGCACAAGTCATAAAAAAAACCAATCTAGACAACTGCGGAACCCTTCCGGATTTTGGAAATTTTTGCGTTGCCTACAGTCAGGGTAGCGATCCTGTTTGCGAAGAATGGTACGATATGTATAAAGGGGTTGCAGAATTGATGCCCTTCGCCAAATCAGTTAGTGCCAAATCTTATGATTTTGATGAAAATGGAAATGAAACCAAAATCGATTATGCCAAAATGATGGATATCATAAAAAAGAACAATTACAAGGGATTTATTGGTGTAGAATACGAAGGCAGTCGCTTGGACGAAATAGAAGGTATTTTGGCTACCAAAAACTTAATTCAAAGCTTACTATAATAAATATATATGTGGCAATTTTCAATAAAAATATTTCTTGCAGCAAGTTTTATCTTGATATCGATGAGTTCCTGTAGCCCCCCTAAACCTATTTATAGTATAGATAATATTCCCTTTATTCC
>JAYPMF010000056.1:5542-11566 GCA_038129785.1 Flavobacteriaceae bacterium | reverse complement strand
GATTACGGAAGAGCTTCTGTACCTGCAGCCCAGTTTATTCTGGCTAAGGCACTTTTAAGAAGGAGCTACGAATCATTTGGAGATGCAAATGATGCATCTCGTGCAGAGTCACTTATGTCATCTGTAATTAATAATCCAAGATTTAGCTTACTTGATAATTTCTCTGATTTATGGAGAATTGATAATGAGCGTAACTCAGAAACCGTTTGGGCAATTCAAAATGCTAAATCTCAGGTTGATGAAGGTTTGGATGGATACGGACATAGGGGTCACCTTTACTTCCTTATGGAGTACGATAAGAAACCTGCTATGACAAGGGATACTGAAAACGGTAGGCCATGGAAAAGATTTCGTCCTACACCTTATCTGATGTCTATGTGGGATAGAACCAAAGATCGTAGATATGATGAGACGTTTAAGCACGTTTGGTATGCTAACGTTGGTAACGATGGTGGTCCTAATGGAGTTCCTGTTGCTAAGGGTGATACTGCTCTTTATATTCCAGGTCCTGGTGTGAACAGACACGGAGTAGACCAAGATGGATATTGGAATGCTGCAAAGCAAGCTAGTGTAAATTTCGAAGTCTACACTTCTGATGAGTGGGATACACGAACATTCCCTTCATTAAATAAGTGGATTGATAACACCCGACCTAATCGTCAGCATACTCAAGGTCAAAGAGATTTTATTGTTGCTAGATTAGCCGATGCTTATTTAATCAGAGCTGAAGCTAGATTAAAGCAAGGTAATTCAGCAGGCGCAGCAGATGACATTAATGTTATCAGAACAAGAGCTGCATGGCATGCAGCAGATGGTATGCCAGATACAGTTGCTGATATGCAAATTGTTGCAGGAGATGTTGATTTAAATATGATTCTTGAAGAAAGAGCACGCGAGCTTGTTGGAGAGGGTCATAGATGGTATGACCTTACTAGAACAAAAACTCTTATTGAGAGAGTAAGGTTACATAACAGTGATGCTAAAGATAATATTCAGTCTCATCACGTTATTCGACCAATACCACAAACTCAAATTGATAGAACCGTAGGAGGCTACGCTCAAAATCCTGGGTATCCTCAATAAAGTTTCTTTTGAATTCATTAAAACCGCCCAATGGGCGGTTTTTTTTATCATTAATCTTCTTTTTCAATATGATTAAGATATCTTCCTGCCCAATATGGAAGTAAATATACATATGGTGAGTACTCCCTAAATCCACCGCTACCTCCATTGTTTTGATAGGCTCTATTGTGTAAGTGTATCGGCCGCTCATCTGGTGGAAGCACATCTATGTATTCTTGTTTACGAAAATTTGCGGGTATTTTTATTATATCTTTTCTGTTTTTGTTTTCTACTTTCCAATCTATTAAATCCAATGGAAATTCCTTTAGCCACCATATGGATTCATTAAGGTCAATAAGTGATCCACCTGACAATGAATAAAGAAAATTCCACAATGGGTTCTTTTCCGATCTTTCAATTTCCCAGTGAGAACGAACTGTTTCAAGGTGTTTTTTTGCACTAGCTTGATCTAAAGCATATTTTACAAATGCCGGAGCAGTTAAAAAATACATTTCATCGTCAGAGTGATTCCATGCATCACTAAGCAACTGGTCAGCCACATATCCAATTGTTTTAGCTGAGCGAGTAGCATTTTCTTCATAACCGTATTTTTTACCCAACTCTAAAGCATGGTTTTTGTATTTTTCGTCTTTAGTGAAGTGGTAAGCGGTTTGTAGAAAAGACAGAATCAGGGTAGAGTTTAATCTTCTATCTCCTACCTGAATTGGAAAACTATTTACATAGTCTGGATTCCACCTTCCCCAGCGCGTAGGTTTTCCATCCCAAGAAACCAGATACCAATTATTTTCAATTATGTGATCCATTTGATTTTTGATCAATTTAATAGCACGATTTCTCCATTCCTTATCCTCGATTATTTCTGCGAAAAGTGCATAAGCAAAAAAATGCCCACATGATTCATCGCTACTTGTAGTGGTTTTCCATACCCAGTCAGAATTTTTAGATTTTTTCCAGACTCCATAGTTTGAGTTTTTGTTCCAATTACTTCTTTGGAATTGATCTATCTCATATGTTCTAGCTGGAAATCCTGGGATTCCCGATATGGTAGTGAGTCTTTCCATGGCAACTAAAGCTTCATAAGCATTTTGCTGTGCCTCTTTAGATCCAGTTGCAGCATAACGAAATAATTCTGACGCTAAATACATAGATGTCCATAGACCATCATTGTCTGTATCAATAAGGGTTGCAGTAGATATATCACCTGCGACTTGAAGTCTTACTGCGGACTCAAGACCATATCGAATGTGTCTTTTTCTCTGTATTTCCTGGAATAAGGCCGCTTTACTCTCTAAAGTCATTAGCTTAAAGCTGATTTGGTTGAGTCCTTTTTGTGATAATATTAAAACACTTTTGCCTGGGCCATCTGAAATATCGATTACGTGGTCATCTAAAAGCCATCTTCTTGAAGCATAATAGTCGAATTTCCCATCCTCTCTTAATTTAAAAGCTCCTTTTGTGCTTCCAGCCCAAAGCGAGCCCTTAATATTTTTAAGAGATGTAATCTGAGTACAAGGAAGCTGATCCATAATTTTTTTTAAACCCCAGTTTTCTGGGCTAATAAAATAAATTCCTCTTGATGTTCCTATCAAGATTTCATGCTGGAATATTTCCAATGAGGTAAATCCATTTCCACTGAATACATCCTTAAGACTTTGGTCCTTCGGATTAAATTGATAAAGCTTATTTTGAGTTAGAATTAAGAAGTTATTTTGAGCAGAATTATATAAAACGGAAACGGGAGTTCCAACCCATTGAAAATTTTCTAATTTTTGGATTTCTTTTTCGCTAAATCCAAACCGATTTTTAGAAATTACAAATACAGTATTCCCTTCTCCTATGCTAAAGCATATAGGTTCTTGTAAACCGTGTTTGATTTTAAAATTCCCCCCATAGGCCATACTCATTACTTCATTTTTTGTAAGATAGAAGAATTGTTTGTCGTGAACTTTTATATCAAGAATTTTGTATTCCTGAAGAGGCCGGTATTGGAAATTAGTTTTTAATTTTTTTCCCCATGGCGATAGAAGTCCTTTAGAGGAAACCACCTGTATATTTTTATTTCGGTCACTATTAATTCTAATTAATTGGTTCGAGGAATCTTGCTTTTCATATTGGATGGAGAAATCCTGAAAAAATGGAGTATCTATATATTTTTGAGACCATAAATTGTGAAATGAAAAAAGTATAATTATAAAAAAATTAAAAGGAAATAACCGCATGAACTATAGATTTTTTTTGTTTAGAATCAAGGGAGTAACTTAGATGAATTTCTCCCTCTAATGTTTTTATTAATGAAGGATAGGAGTATCTGTCTCTAATATCCTTTGATTTTTCAATTTCATATATTGATTTCCAAGTTTTACCCTCATCAGTTGAGCGGTTAAGATTCAGAACGTTTCTGCCTGATTCTATATTATTATTAACCATAAGCCAGTGACCATTATCAATTTTCAAAGTATGAAGACTAGATCCTGGGTTAGGTACTGAAATGTCTACGACTTTTTTCCAATGTTCACCTTGATCAGTAGAATAGCTCATAAGGACCCTGTTGGGTGGATCACCATTGTCTCTCATATAGGCAACTATTTCTCCGTTTTGTTTTTCCTCTAGACTTGGTTGAATATTTCCATACCCAACAAGGGGTTCACTACAGTTCCAATTTTTACCATTATCATCTGAGAAGGCGATTATTGAAAAATTGAACCCATCTGAATACAATGGTAACAATATTCTTCCTGATGAGAGTTGTAAAGGTTTTGTCCGAGTCATCCATCCTTTTTGTCTTTTGGATTTGTCACTTGCCGCCTTTATAATCATCCTCTCATAAGGTTGAGCATATTCAGCCCAACCCAAGTTTCTATCGGGTAATTGTTTAAATTTGTATTCTATTGTTTTTTTGAATTGCTCACTAGGTTTCAATAATATAATGTCTTGCCATGTCCACTTTGGAGAACCTTCTGCAGTATAGTCTCTTGTCTTTTTATATTTTAAGATTGCTTCCTCCCATCGGTTGGCTTGAATAACGATCCAAAACAAAAAAAGTTCATTTTCTTGGCTCAAAAATAAAACTGGATTACAATCGGGGAAGTTGGGTGTATCAGCCATTTCAAAAGGTTTACTCCAATTGAAGTGTCCTTTTTTTAGTCTGGCCCCCATAATTTTAACGTCATCAGCTTTTCTTTCTCCAGATCCTTGAAACCAACAGGCCAGAAGGTCTCCATTAGGCAAACTAACTAAAGAACTGCTATGAACGTGTTGGTTTTGAGATGGAAAGATCAGCTGTTTTGTAACCTTTATATCTTGGGCCTTGGAAAGAAATGAATAACCAAATAAAAAGAAAATCAGAAAATAATATTTTTGAAATTGGGATAAAATACACATAGTTTAATTTTCTTTTCGAAAAATATTGATTTTAATCTTATTTTCAGAACTAAGGTTATAAAAATAGCTAACTAAAAGTCTGTTAAGATATAAAAGGAAGGAGAGAGCTCTTCCAAAAAAATCGTTAGATTTGATGTTAATGTGATTAAAGGATTTATGTATCTATTGGTTCTAATAAGATAAATTTTAGATAATGTTCAAATCATCAATTAAACTTCAACTTAGCTCATTCACTTGCGCAATAATTATTCTTTTTTATTATAATTCATGTAACTCTGCATCAGAGGAGAAAACCCAAATTGAACCTATTCAACTTTTAAAAGACTATGTAAAAGCTGAAAATAAAGATTTTGGATTTGTTATTAAGGATTCAATTAAGGAATTAGACTACAGTTTATATCATATTAAAATGACCTCTGGGAAGTGGTTGAATAAGAAATTAGTTAACAAGCCTATTTGGTGGCATTGGGTTGATGTTGTAATCCCAACTAATTTAAGTTCGTCTCACGCATTATTATTTGTTGGGGGGGGATCTACTGAACAAAATGAAATCTATTTAGATAGTATATCCATTGCTCAATCCATTGCCTCTGAATCTGTTGTAGCTCACATTAGTAATATCCCTTTTCAACCGATAAGTTTTATCGGTTCTGACAGCATTCAAAGATATGAAGACGATATAATTGCTTATGGCTGGGACCGATTTTTATCCGGTGGGGCAAAAGATAAAGATTCGAAATGGCTTTCTAGATTTCCCATGACAAGAGCAGTAGTAAAGGCTATGGACGTAATTCAAGAGATCACCAAATCCTCTAATATTCCTACTAATAAATTTTTCATATCAGGTGCCTCAAAGAGGGGATGGACTACCTGGACTACCGCAGCAGTTGATAATAGGGTAATGGGAATTGCCCCATTGGTTATAGATATGCTAAATTTAGAACCATCATTTCAACACCATTATAGAGCATATGGTGATTGGTCACCGGTAATAAAAAACTATATTGACTATGGAATTATGGAGTGGATGGGAACTGATGCTTTTGATCGCTTGTTAAAACTTGTAGAGCCTTATCAATTTAAAAAACTTTTTCAAATGCCTAAACTATTGATTAATGGAACTATAGATGAGTTTTTTTTGCCTGACTCATGGAAGTTTTATTGGAATGAACTACCCGGAAAAAAATACCTTCAGTATGTCCCAAATGGCAACCACGGATTGGCAGGAAGCTACCGCTCGGAGAATGTATTTTCCTTTTACCGCAAGATTATAAGAAATAAACCCATTCCAGATATGGATTGGAAAATTGACCAGGACAGCATTTATCTTAAAATTAAAACTCAGATTCCTTATGAAATTGCGATTTGGAAAGCTAACAATCCAAGAAAAAGAGATTTCAGAAGTTGGGAGGTTGGAAAAGAAGCCTGGAAAAAAACCCCAGTTGATTTAGTAACCTCAGGGAATTATGCCATCAAAATACCTGAAGCAAAAGGTTATACAGCTTCACTAGTAGAAGTAGTTTTTGATGCAAAAGGGGAGACCCCAATCACATTAACCAC
>JAYPMF010000056.1:0-5442 GCA_038129785.1 Flavobacteriaceae bacterium | reverse complement strand
GTTGCAACTAGACACATCCCAGCGAAAGTAAAAAAACCACCCCCAATTCCAATTTTATCAATAAACCATGGGAATGTAAAAGCAGTTAAAAAGTTAGCTCCCCAGTTAGTAAATGTTACTATTGACATAGCAGATCCTCTAATCTTATTTGGAAAAATTTCACCAATTAAAACCCATATTACCGCATTAATAGATAGCGCTAAAGATGCCATATAAATGCAAAGCATAATTAGAATTAGAATACCTTGGCCAGAACCAAATGTAAATTCCAAAGCTATAATAACTAGAGAAACAAAAACAGAAAACATCCCATAAACTAATAGAGGCCGTCTTCCCCAGCTATCAATTTTCCATAAAGCAAGAATTGTAAAAATTAGATTTATTAACCCAATAGCAACTTGAAATTGAAGTGCTCCGTCAATTTTAAACCCAGCATTCTCTAGTATTGTAGGACCATAATAAATTATAATATTAACTCCTGTCAATTGTCCAAAAACAGATAAACCTATTCCAACAAGTAAGGCTAATCTTAATCCAGGTCTAATGAGCTCTGATAATTTTCCTTTAAATTGATTAATTGAATTCTTGATTTCTTTAAATTCTTTTTCTGCTAACTCTGATCCACTAATTTTTGTTAAAATACTTAGTCCCTTTTCAGGTTTATTATTCTTAATTAACCATCGTGGACTTTCAGGAATAAAAAATAAAAGAAGGATAAACAACCCTGATGGAATCATTTCAAGACCGAACATTCCACGCCAAACATCCAAGACAAATATTTTATATAGTTTATCTGTTTCATAAAATAATGAAATACTTTCTTTGGAAAATCTTAATAACAACCAGTTAGATAAGTATGCCAACAAAATTCCTATTACAATTGAAAGTTGGTAAAGAGCAATTAATTTTCCTCTGATTTTTGGGGGTGAGAATTCAGATATATATAATGGGGAAAGAACAGATGCCATTCCAACTCCAACGCCTCCAATTATTCTTGCAATAATTAAAAAAATAAATGAGTCTGGAACAGTACATCCCAGTGCAGAAATAAAAAATAATGATGCAGCGATCATTAGAATAGGTTTTCTTCCAAATCTATCACTAAGACCTCCAGATACAATAGCGCCAATAATTGCCCCTACAAGAGCAGAGCTTGCAAACCATCCAGTCTCAATTTCGTCTAATGAAAAATACTTTTCAATAAAACTGAATGTCCCAGAAATTACTGCTGTGTCAAATCCAAAAAGTAATCCCCCTAAAGAGCCAACAAAACAAATAATGGCTATGAAAAAGCTACTGGGTTTATCTGGACTTTTATGATTTATCATGAATATTTACAATCTAATGTGACGTAAAACATGAATCTAAATTATGACTTTACAATATTAACCGATATCCAGATATCTTTATCCATAGGAACTTTAATAATTTAGTTTTTAGTTCTTTTTTATCCAGTTTTCAGGATTAAATGTTCTAGAGGGAAAAGAATGTGCCTGAAGGATAAAACCAACCCCCCAAAGAGCTAAAACAATCGCACAACTATTTGAATTTTCCCAATTAGAAAATAATAAGAAGAAAAGTGAGAGTATATAACATATACAAGAACAAATATTAAGAAACAGCCTCATCGTTTTTTTAAATAAAGGTATTTAATAATACTTTAAATTTTGAAAGAAATTTGCTTTTCAACTCAGGAAACAGGTGGCCATAACTCACAAAAAAAGCCTACTCAAGAAAACCCTTATACAGTTAGATTGCAGAAGATCGGACTCGAGGCATCTTTCACTTAACTGCTAGAAAAAAAAATAATTTATTTTATATAAAATTTATTAATGATATGTAATAGAGTATATTAGTGATTATATATTCAAGTAATTATTTTGCTTTTTTAAGCTTTTCTAAAATTAAAAGTAAATAGTGTGCAAGTAAACATTGTATAAACTAAATTTTACTATATGTGGAAGTGGTTTGATATAAATAAAAACGTAAATACTAAAGTTTATTAATTTTAGATTTTTATTTTCTGATGTCTTGCAATCAAATTAGATTTACTTTATGAAAATGACTAAAATTTTATTTGGAATTAGCTTGTTGCTATTGGCATCTTGTAAGCAACAGAGTGGTATAGAAAAAAAATTGTCTCCTAATTTTTTGCGTTATGTGAATCCTTTTATTGGAACGTCTAATTATGGGGCTACTAATCCTGGAGCAATTGCACCAAGGGGGATGATTAATGTATCACCTTTTAACGTGTCTGGCCCTCAAAATTCGTTTGAAAAAGACAGTCGTTGGTTATCAACCCCTTACGTTTATGAAAACACTTTTTTAACTGGTTTTTCACATGTCAACTTAAGTGGTGTTGGTTGTCCCGATTTAGGAGTTATTCTAACAATGCCTACAAACGGTGAGTTAGAAACAAATCCGCAAAAGTATGGTAGCACGTATTCAAATGAAGTAGCTAAAGCCGGTTATTACAGTACTATTTTAGATAAATATGATATTAAAATTGAAGCGACAGCCACCACCAGAACAGGAGTCAGCAATTATTTTTTTCCAAAAGGGAAGTCAAATATCCTAATTAATTTAGGTTTAGGTTTAACAAATGAACAGGGTGGATCAGTTAAAGTGGTTTCATCAACAGAAATTGAGGGGATACGTCAAGTAGGTTCTTTTTGTTACTATAAACCAGAAGAGTCTTATCCTTTATACTTCGTAGCAAAATTCAGTAAGCCTTCTAATGAATTTGGAATTTGGGAAAACTCTGTCAAACAAAAAGGATTAGAAAGTCAATGGATGTCTTATAATGGAAAAACAAGGTTATATAAGAACTACAGAAAAGAAATTATTGGCGATAGTATTGGCGCGTATATGAGTTACGACTTTAAAGAGCCAACTTCTGTGGAAGTCAAAATTGCTGTTTCTTATGTCAGTATTGAAAATGCTAGAGAAAACCTAAAAAAAGAGACCGAAGAATTATCGTTTGAAGATGTGTATAGAAAAACGTCAAAAAAATGGAATGATTTACTTTCAAAGATCAATGTAGATGGTGGATCTGAAGACGATAAAACGATATTTTATACAGCATTATATCACACGTTGATTCATCCCAATACATTTAATGATATAAACGGACAATACCCTAAAATGGCCACAAGAGAAACCCTAAAAACAAAGGGAACGCGTTTTACAGTTTTTTCATTGTGGGATACATATAGAAATCTACATTCATTGATGTCTCTAGTATATCCAAAGCAGCAGTCAGAGATGGTTAAAAGCATGTTATCTATATATGATGAAAGTGGCTGGCTGCCAAAATGGGAGTTAAATGCAACAGAAACCACGACCATGGTAGGTGATCCGGCAGGAATAATTATAGCCGATACCTATTTGCGAGGGATTAAGGATTTTGATGTTGAGAAAGCCTATGAGGGGATGTTAAAGAGTGCTATGAAATTGGAAAATAACACACTTAGACCAGAGATAAAAGAATATATAGAACGAGGGTATTTGACTACAGCTTCAACAAAGGATGGGGCTGTTTCTACAACGCAAGAATATAACGTTTCAGACTTTGCAATAGCACAATTGGCAAAAGCGCTGAAAAAAAATAAAGATGAGGTTTTTTTTAGAAAGCGGTCTATATCATATCGTAAACTTTTTGATAAAGAATTTAATTTATTGAGACCTAAAAATGCGGATAATACGTGGGTCCGTCCTTTCAATCCTGAAACAGGTGCTAATTTCCAGAAGAATTTGGGTTTTATCGAAGGGAATTCATGGCAATACACTTTCATGCTAGCTCATGACAATAAAGGATTAATGCAACTTATGGGAGGGGAAGAAGCTTATTCAAATCAGCTTCAAAAGGTTTTTGATTTGGGACAATTTGATATGGCAAATGAACCCGATATTGGATATCCTTATTTATTTAATTATTTACCTGGTCAAGAATGGCGGACACAAGATAAAGTATCTGAGCTAATTAAAAAACATTTTAAAAATACCCCTGATGGCTTGCCTGGAAATGATGATACAGGCACAATGTCTGCTTGGTTAATTTTTAGCATGATGGGGCTTTATCCAGTCAGTCCGGCTGAAGCTATTTATGCAGTAACTTCCCCTGTTTTTGATAAAATCACCATTCAATTAGATAGTAGATATTACAAACAAAATAATTTAGTAATTGAAAAAGAAGGAAAAGGATTCATCAACCATCTCATAATAGGTAATGAAATTTCTAAACGTTTTTTTATAAATCATTATGATCTAGTCAAGTCAAATAATTTAAAAATGATCCTAAAGTAAGGCCTGATGACTCAATAGTTAGAAACTACTTTATTTGGTGTCAAATATTGCAATTATCCAAGAGCAATTAAGCTTGGAGATTTCATTTTTAATCTTCGTTTATAAAGTTGAAAAACGTCCCAAAAAGTGATTTAAATTCCGTACTTCAAAATAAGAATTGCTCTTTAAAGAGTTTTTTTAACTGAGGAAAAAGCTGCCTATGCACTTTCTATTACTTTAATCCATTCATCAGCCATAAGCTGACTTCCAGAAATAGAGGGGTGAACGCCATCTGGAATCCAATAGGAAGCAGGGGCATCTAGTATGGCTCTATCAAACACCTCTTGAAAAGGAACCCAAAAAGCATTGAACTCTATTGCTAATTTCTGAGCTACTGCCTGGTATTTTCCAAAAGGTTTAACCCAGCTTTCGTCAACTGCAGTTGTTCCAGGAATAGCGAATGGTTGACAAATAATTAATTTAACATCGGGGAGGGCTTCTTTAGTTCGTTTAAGAAGTTTTCTATAGTCATTTTCATAGGTTTCAAATGTGCCTTTATAACCGTGGTGTAACACATGCCAATAATCGTTGACTCCTATTAAAATACTTATCCAATCGGGTTTCAAATCCAATGCATCTTTATCCCATCTATCTGCAAGCTGATATACTTTATTTCCACTTATTCCACGATTATAAATTGTAAGGTCTTTTTTTGGGAGTGTATTTAGCATTTTAGAAGCAGCAAGAAAAGCATAACCTTTTCCCAAAGAATCTGGACTATTGGGTAATTCTTTTTCCTTTTCTCGAGATGAGTCTGTAATGGAATCCCCTTGAAATAAAATGGTATCGCCTTTATTGATTTTTGAGAAAGGTATTTTTTCAGTATTTATAACTTGCTGATCAAATCCAACTAATGGAAGCGCACCTAATAGAGCAGATTTTTTTAAAAAATTTCGTCTTTTATTCGTCATAATAATGTAAGTGGAGAAGAACGGACTCGAACCGTCGACCTCTTGACTGCCAGTCAAGCGCTCTAAATTACAAAACATTTTTTAATTATATGATAATTAAATACTTAAAGTCATTTCAGATTTAACTGAGCTTTAAAAATGCCAAAAACGTGCCAAAATGAGTATCACTTATCCTAAAGTTTGCCAA
>JAYPMF010000055.1:0-11628 GCA_038129785.1 Flavobacteriaceae bacterium | reverse complement strand
GTATCTTCGTAAAAAAATGTAGATGAAAGGTGCGTTATTGATCAACTTGGGCTCTCCAGACAGCCCCGACCCCAGAGATGTTAAGAGATATTTAGGTGAGTTCCTGATGGACGAACGGGTGATTGACCTTCCCAAGCCCTTGAGAACTTTTTTGGTAAAAGGAATCATTTTGAACACCCGCCCGAAAAAGTCTGCGAAGGCTTATAAAAAAATATGGTGGGAAGAAGGATCCCCTTTGATTGTACTGTCCAAAAGATTGCAAGAGGCCGTTCAGAAAAAAGTTTCTGTACCGATGGGGCTTGCCATGCGATATGGTTCCCCATCCATAGAAGAGGGCATCAAATCACTGGTGGATCAAGGTGTAGATGAGATCATGTTGATCCCGCTCTATCCTCAATTTGCCATGGCCACAACAGAGACCATATTGGTATTGGCCGAAAAAATCAAGAATGAAAAATATCCAGAATTAGAGTTTACGGTTTTACCTCCTTTTTACAACCATCCGGACTATATCAAGGTGCTTTCTCAAAGCATTCAAGAAGATTTAAAAGATAAAAAATGGGAACATTTATTGTTTTCCTATCACGGAATACCCGAACGTCACATCCGCAAATCGGACATCACCAAGTCACATTGTAAGATCGATAAAAGCTGTTGCCAAACAACCTCCGAAGCCCATCAATATTGCTATCGTCACCAGTGTTACGAAACCACCCGTCAAGTAGCGGAGTACCTCGAATTAAAGGAAGGGACTTATTCTACCAGTTTCCAGTCTCGACTTGGGGTTGACCCTTGGTTGCAGCCCTATACAGACCAGACGGTTGCCCGGTTTGCCAAAAAGGGAATCAAAAATATGGCCATTGTTACACCTGCTTTCGTCTCTGACTGTTTGGAAACTCTTGAAGAAATCGGAATGGAAGCTGCAGAAGATTTTGAAGAAAAAGGCGGAGAGGAACTTCATGTGATTCCTTGTATCAATACCAGAACAGATTGGGTCAACGTAATGAGTCGATGGATTGACCAATGGGCCAAAGCAGAAACAGCGACCTCTGCATGAAAGGTGGATCGGCATCTTTTGGCACCCAAGCCATTCCCCAGTTATTGATCAAGCAAGCCGTACCGGCCTCCATTGGTATATTGGTCATGTCACTCAATATTTTGATCGATACTATTTTTGTTGGACAATGGATTGGCGCCAACGCCATTGCTGCCATTAATGTGGTGTTGCCAGTTTCTTTTTTTATTGCTGCATTGGGTATGGCCATCGGTTTGGGAGGTAGTTCTATCATCTCCCGATCCCTAGGGAACAATGATATTGCAAAGGCCACTAAAACCTTTGGTAATCAAATCGTTTTAACTTTTTCTGTGACCATCTGTTTTGTTCTTTTTGGATTGCTTTTTGTCGACAGTATCATCCCTGCTTTTGGAGGAAAAGGTGCACTCAATGAGCCGGCGAAAATCTACTATACTATAGTACTCTATGGCGTACCCATTTTGGGTTATTGCATGATGGGCAACAATGTGATTCGGGCGGTGGGTAAACCCAAAAATGCCATGTACGCCATGATGCTGCCTTCGATTTCAAATTTGATTTTGGACTATGTATTGATTTATGTTTTCGATTTTGGGATGCATGGTGCTGCTTGGGCTACTACCCTGTCCTATGGTGTTTGCGCCCTCTACATTCTTTTCTTTTTCAGTTCAAACCGTTCGGAGTTACATCCCAATATCAGTGACTTTAAATTGGACACCGGAATCACTAAAGAAATCGGTGCTTTGGGATCTGTAACTTTAGCCAGACAAGGAGTAGTAAGTGTTTCGGTATTATTGGTCAATAACTTACTATTCGGCTTGGGGGGAGAATCGGCGGTTGCGGTCTATGCCATCATCAGCCGACTTTTGATGTTTTCACTTTTCCCTGTATTGGGGATTACCCAGGGGTTTATTCCCATTGCGGGTTTCAATTACGGTGCCAAGAATAAAAAAAGGGTGGAGGAGGTCATCCGAACAGCTGTAGTTTATGCGACGGGTTTTGCAACTTTAGTTTTCCTGATGATCAATGTTTTTTCGAATTCCATCGGGGGCATTTTTACCAGTGAACCCTTGGTTCTTGAAAAAGCACCTGCAGCCATTCGATGGGTATTTGTCGCCACACCGATTGTGGGGGTTCAATTGATCGGTGCGGCCTACTACCAAGCCATCGGTAAAGCACTCCCTGCTCTGCTACTCACCCTGACCCGTCAAGGGTTTTTCTTTATTCCCTTGCTATATATTTTGCCAAGTTTTTTGGGAATCAACGGAGTTTGGCTGGCTTTCCCCATTGCAGAATTACTCGCAGCTGTCGTTACCGGTAGTTTTTTGGTTTATGAACTCAGAAAATATTTAAATTCCTGAGGGTTTACCCCCAAAATAAAAATCTACATTTGTTTAAGTTTTTGTATTTTGTATTTCGGTTATCAGTTCTTTGCCGATGACACTAATTGATCCAAGCAAATGGAGTATTACAATTATATCAAATCACTGCACTTAATTTTTGTGGTTACTTGGTTTGCCGGATTGTTTTATGAACCACGCTTATTTATCTATCATATTGAAGCTTCAAAAAAAAGCTCTCCCACAAAAGAAATTTTGGAAAAACAACTCAAAATCATGTCTCGCAGATTGTGGTACATAATTACTTGGCCGTCAGCGATACTTGCAAGCCTATTTGCCATCTGGTTACTGATTTTGATGCCCGAATGGTTGAATGAATCCTGGATGTTGATTAAAACAGGATTTATCTTATTACTATACGCCTACCACTTGAAAACTCACCAAATGTTCTTGGAATTGCAGCGTGATGAAATTCGATATTCCTCCAACTTTATGCGGATCTGGAATGAAGGGGCAACCCTATTTTTATTTGCCATCGTATTCCTGGCCATCGTTAAGAGTGCAATTCATTGGGTTTTTATGGTATTAGGAACATTGGGGCTGATTGTCTTTTTGATGTTGGCCATAAAACTCTACAAAAGGTTGAGAGAGAAATCTGCTGCAAATGATAATTAACTTGCTAAGACGTATTTCGCTGCGAACCCAAATCTTTATCTCCATGATATTGTTGGTGTTTTTGGCCTGCCTTTTGATTCTGACCGCTACCTTTTTCCAATATCAAAATGAGTCGATTGATTACAATATTTTTCGTTTGAATCGAAAAGAAAGTCAGTTGAAAAAGCAAATCGATTACTTGGTCGAAAAAAATGATTTACTTAAAAAAAATGACAGTACTTGGGCACAACACAAAGAAGAATTCAGTGCGGTAATAAAAATTCACAATGTCAATTATTCTGTTTTCAATATAGAGGGTCAACCCCTTTTCACTTCTTTCCTCCCTCTAAAAATCATTGCCAACGACTACCGTTTAGAAGCTGATTTTGTAAAAGCAATTTTGGCACAATCAGACAGTCGAATACTGGAAAAAAACAATGATGAGATTGGCAAATTCCAATCTTCCTACAGTGTACTAAAAGACAGTTTTGGCAATCCTTATGGAGTGTTGTTCTTTCCTTATTTTGAAGATGTTTCATTTTCTGAGAGCGAATTGAATACTTTCCTTCAGAGCTTGTATCAAATCTATCTGTTGATGCTGGTGGTGGCAATCGTCATGGCTTATTTTATCTCCAAATACATTTCCCGATCACTGGAAACTTTCAGAGAAAAAATTGACCAAACCGGGCTTTTAAAGGAAAATGAAAAAATTCAACTTAAAAATGCTCCTCGAGACATTGCCAGTTTGATCAATTCTTACAACAAAATGATTGACGAATTGGAAAAAAGTGCCACCCTACTGGCAAGAACACAAAGAGAACAGGCGTGGCAAGAAATGGCCAAACAGGTGGCCCACGAAATCAAAAACCCTTTGACACCCATGAGACTCACAGTTCAGAGTTTTCAAAGACGGTTCTCTAACGATGACCCGGACAATCCCAAAAAAATAGAAGAGTTTTCTCACACACTTTTAGAACAAATCGATACCATGAGTGAGGTAGCAAATGCTTTTTCGGATTTTGCTACTTTACCAAAACCCAAATTGGTGAAATCTGATTTGGTAGAAATTACCCGAAGGTCTTTGGAGATTTTCGAGGGGGGCATTATAGAATTTAAAACCTCTGACAAAGAAATTAGGCTGCGTTTGGATCGAACACAATGGATCAGAGTGACCACAAATATCGTCCAAAATGCACTTCAAGCAGTCAAGCAAGGACAACAAGCCAAAATAAAAGTCTCCATCATAAAAAGACAAAAAAATGTCAAAATTTCTTTTGCTGATAATGGAATAGGTATTCCAAAATCTATCCAATCAAAAGTATTTGAGCCCAAATTTACAACCAAAACCAAAGGAATGGGATTGGGATTGGGAATCGTTAAAAACATCATTGATTCCCATAAGGGAAAAATTGAATACACTACCGGAAACAAGGGAACCACCTTTGTCGTCACGCTTAAATTGTAAAAAAATGGAAGATCAACTGGTATGGATTGAGGTTCAGGATGGTATTGGATGGATCAAAATCAATCGCGAAAAGAAACTCAACGCCCTCAACCGAGAATTGATTGACGAATTGCACGACCGAATGGTCGATTTTCAAAACCATCCCTCTGTAAAGGTCATTGTACTGACTGGTAGTGGAGATAAAGCTTTTGTAGCGGGGGCAGACATCTCAGAGTTTTCGAGTTTTGAACCTCAACAGGCCGAAGCATTGGCCCGACATGGAAACCAGGTTCTGTTTGATTTTATCGCACAATTAGAAAAACCTGTTATCGCTGCCATCAACGGTTACGCCTTAGGGGGTGGGCTGGAACTGGCAATGGCTTGTCACCTAAGAATCGCGGCCCAACATGCCAAAATGGGATTGCCAGAAGTATCACTGGGGGTTATTCCAGGTTATGGGGGAACACAACGATTGCCTGCTTTGATTGGAAAAGGTAATGCCATGGAGATGATTTTGACTGGAGACATGATCGGTACCGATAAAGCCCTTCAAATGGGATTGATCAATCAGGTAGTCCCTGCAGAAAAACTTCTCGAGGCAACCATAACCTTGGCAGAAAGACTGATGAAAAATGCACCCAATTCAATCAAATGTGCCATTAAATCAATAAATTCGGCCGATGGGACCCCAAAAGGATTTCAAGAAGAAAACCTTCAATTTTCCCGCTGTTTTGGAACAGCTGATTTTGAGGAAGGCATTACTGCTTTTCTCGAAAAAAGAAAACCGCAATTTTAAACCCCTTGAACCCCGCGGGTTATCTGCTGCTCTAACTTTTGCAACAGCGCATCGGGTTCTTGTTCACCGAGCTTGAAGGTCGCCTGTACTTTCAAACTCACTTTAACGCCAATGGGTATGGGAAAATATCTGTATTGGGCCAACTTCCATGAGTTGTTGATGCTCAAAGCAACTACAGTAGCATCGGGAATATGTTCAAACAATGTCATCAAACCCCTAGAGTAGAACTTTTTGGGTCGCCCGTCCTTGCTTCGGGTTCCCTCAGGGAAAATTACGGCGGCCCATTGATTTTTTTGGACTTGCTCCCCAAAGCCTTTGATTTTTTCTAGGGCCAAAACGGTCTTCTCCCGGTCAATCAAAACCGAACCTCCGTGACTGAGATTATAGGAGACACTTGGAATTCTGTTGCCCAACGATGAATTACTGATGAACTTGGGATGGTATTTTTTAAAGTACCATATAATGGATGGAATATCACATGTACTTTGATGATTGGAGACAATAATCAAAGGACCCTTATTGGGCATTTTTAATGGATTGGAAAACTCAAAACTCGTACCCAAAATATTTAAACACCTCAACAAAAAAAAATTGAGTCAATCAACGGATTTTTTGTGAGCAGCATAACCCAAAAGTTTGTGGCTAAACAACTGAACCAAATGAAAAATAATTAGGGTCGAGCTGAATGCCAGATAATAGATTGCCGTTAAGGGGTAATAGAAAACTTTTTTAAGAACAAAAACTTAGATTCACTTATTGGTGATGATTAATCACAAAACTCATTGAAAGCCTGAATCAAATTTTCGGCTATTATTTGGGCAGTGCGGCCCTCAATATGATGTCTTTCTATCATGTGCACCAATTCTCCATCTTTAAACAAAGCCAAACTTGGAGAGGAGGGGGGAAAAGGAACCATCTTGGCCCTTGCAGCATCAGTGGCATCACGGTCTACGCCTGCAAACACAGTATACAAATGGTCAGGAGTATTTGAGTTATTTAATGATATTCTAACCGCAGGACGAGCATTAGCAGCAGCGCATCCACAAACAGAGTTTACAACGACAAGAGCTGTTCCTAATTTTGACATTGCAGATTCTACATCATCAATAGACAACAATTCTTTGAAACCAATGGTTGTCAACTCCTCTTTCATTGGCCTAACAATTTCTTCTGGATACATAATTAATTTTTTGGTAAAGATAAAAAACTCCCTATTTATTCAAGCGGGACAAACAATCTTTTATTGACATTTGTATCTTTACATCATTAATAGGACAAGCTTATGATTAAGTGGGTTGCTGCTGTAATAGGTTATTCTTTTTTAAGGTTTCCAGGAGCCATTTTAGGGTTTGTGATTGGAGGTTTTCTTGAATTTTTATCTAAAAATACCATCCAAATCAGAACATCGTCTTTTGCTATCAAGCCAGAAACATTTCAATTGAATTTATTAGCTCTTTCGGCGTTAATTATTAAAGCTGATGGTAAAGTCCAAAAAAAGGAACTTGACTTTGTAAGAAGCTTCTTCATTGGCCAATATGGAAAAGAGCGAGCAGATTCGATTTTTAAAACTTTCAATACTCAAATCAAAAATGAGACCCAACATCTCGACCAACTGACTCAGGTTTTTGTTCAGCAAACCGCCTATGAAACCCGTTTGCAGATTCTTCATTTTCTTTTTGGTATTGCGAATGCAGACGGTAATATTTCTGATCTGGAATTGCAAAAGCTCTTACAAGTAGCTTCGGGAATGCAACTGCGCTTGCCCGATTTTGAGAGTATCAAAGCTATGTTTGTTAAAAATACTGATAATGCATACAAAATTCTTGAGATTGATTCCAATGCCAGCGAAGATGAAATAAAGGGTGCCTATCGAAAGATGGCAAAAAAATACCACCCTGACAAACTCCGTGGACAAGATCCGGCAATGATTAAAGGAGCAGAGGAAAAATTCAGAGAAGTCCAAAAAGCATATGAAACATTGATGCGTCAAAAAAATAATTAAAATTCTTTTATTTTATGGAAAAGTTTTTGTTTTATTTCGATTTGGGCTTTGATCATGTACTTGACATAGCAGGATTGGATCACTTTTACTTTCTCGTAGCCTTATCACTTCCTTTTACTTTCAGAAATTGGAGAAAACTATTGTTGTGGGTAAGTATTTTTACTTTAGGACATTCTTTATCCCTTTTGGTTACTCATTTTGATTGGATAAAAATAGACGCAACATTGGTTGAGTTTTTAATTCCCTTAACCATCTGCATCACTTGTCTTTCAATACTTTTTCAAAAACAGCATAACCATCTCCAAGGAAGTTGGATCAACATGATCACCTTATTTTTTGGATTGGTTCATGGTTTTGGCTTTGGACGATATTTTAAAATGATAGCTTCTGACGGAGAGGCAATCCTGGGTCTTTTAGAATTTGCTTTAGGGGTTGAATTTGCCCAGATATTTATAGTGATATTTGTACTTTTGATCAACTGGTTAGTCATTACATTCCTTAAAATTCAAAGTCTCAAGTGGAAATGGGTTGTTGCTTCAATGGTGTTGTCTCAAGCCCTTTTGATGACTTCAAATAACTGGCCATTTTAAGTTATATTAGCAAGTATGTCCTCAGAAAAGCAGAAAAGATACGACCAGGCCTACATGAAAATGGCTCAAACTTGGGGGGAACTTTCTCATTGTAAGCGTAAAAAAGTAGGGGCGTTGATCGTAAAAAATAGAATGATAATTTCCGACGGATACAATGGTACCCCGTCGGGTTTTGAAAATGAGTGTGAAGACGAAGAACATTATACCAAATGGTATGTTCTCCATGCCGAAGCAAATGCAATATTGAAAGTAGCTGCTTCAACCCAATCATGTATGGGTGCGACTTTGTATATTACGCTCTCCCCCTGTAGAGAATGCAGCAAATTAATTCACCAAGCGGGTATCAAAAGAGTGGTTTACTCGCTGAGGTATAAAGACATTTCTGGTCTTGATTTTCTGGAAAAAGCAGGTGTAATTTTGACACAATTAGATTTACCCTAAAAGCTAAACCAGCTTATGAAAAAAAATATAGTTCTTTTTACCATTGTATTACTTTCAATTTCTATCGGTTATTTGTTGGGTACTGAAAAAAAAATTATGATGTCCTATCAGCAAAATTCATTGGGTATAAATAAACTGGAGCGATTATTGAAATACATCGAAAATGATTATGTGGATAGGATTGACACAGACAGTTTGGTAGGAGAAGTTATTGAGGATATTGTCAGTCGTTTGGATCCCCATTCAATATATATTCCTTCACATCAAAGACAAATTATGGCCGAGAATATGCAAGGAAACTTTTTCGGTATAGGAGTCAGTTTTTTAATGTCTAAAGACAGTGTTGCAATAGTTAGAGTATTGGAAGGCGGACCGAGTGAGGCAGCCGGTGTGCTAGGAGGGGATCGGATTTTGATTGCCAACGAGGATACATTATTCAATAAAAACTACTCTACGGATAAGATCATGCAAACTTTGAAGGGAAAGCCTGGAACCTCAGTTGATTTAACCATCTACCGCAAATCTGAAGACAAAATGATCCAATTGGAAATGAAAAGGGGAAAAGTCCCAATACCCAGCGTTGATTCATATTATTTAATCAATAAAACATTGGGGTACTTGAAAATCAACCGCTTTTCACAAACTACCTTTGATGAATTTGACCGTGCCCTAAGCAATTTACTATCAATGGGAATGGAAAAATTAATATTGGACTTGAGAGACAATCCCGGAGGTTATTTGCATCCAGCTATACAAATTTCAAATACTTTTTTACGTAAAGACCAAACAATTGTGATCACAAAAAGTAATATGGGAGAAAAGGTCAAATCATTGGCTGAAGGTGATGGAAATTTTCAAGAGGGGAATCTGGTTGTTTTGGTCAATGGTCAATCAGCCTCTGCTAGTGAGATAGTTGCAGGAGCAATCCAAGACAATGACAGGGGTTGGATTATTGGAAGGAGAACATTTGGTAAGGGTTTGGTACAGCAGCAAATGCCATTAGGGGGAGGCGATGCAATCCGTCTGACGATAGCAAAATATTTTACCCCTACCGGAAGATCCATTCAAAAACCCTACAATGGAAACAGGGAAGATTATTATCAAGATCTAAATAATCGCTATCATAAAGGAGAATTGGCAGATGTAGAAAAAATTCCCATTGCCGACAGTTTGGCCTTTGAAACCCCAAGTGGTAGGACTGTTTTTGGAGGGGGAGGTATCATGCCAGATTTTTATATTCCAAACACTAATTCCGAGAAAGAGGAATGGAATTCACTAATCTTGGATTCAAATATGATGAATAATTTTGTTTTTGAAGAATTAGACAATTATAGGAATAAATTTAGAGGCTTTGAAATTGAGGATTTACTCAAGGGCAAATTTGAGGATATACTCCCTTGGCATGATTTGTTTTTGAGTTACTGCGCCAAAAAAGAATTTGAAGTTACGATTCAAGAGCAGGAAACATTGAGAGCGGTAAAAGCCTATTTGGGACTACAACTTTTTGGGGAAAACACTTTTAATCAAATTAAAAATGAAGATGATTTATTTTTGGAAACCGCTATCAATAACATAGACAGTTTGACCCGTAAAAATTAACGATTGATTTTTTTTGAAATCTTTATGGATATCATCAACAGTATTAAAAGTAAAAAAGCGCAAAGAGCTGCCATGATTCCAATGACCGCAATAGAACTTTTATCGGAAAAGGGGTCGTCCCAGTTGACTTGAGTAGCATTAAAAATCACCATTCCCAAAGAAAGTCCCATCAAAATTTTCATAAATATTTTCATCTGTTTTAATTGTGTAAGTTGGTGGTAATAAAAAAATTAAAAATATCTATCAGCATTCATTTTAGCTAGTCAAATACGTGCTTTCGAAATATAAAATTAATAAACTTCAGAATAAACCCATTACACTTAAACTACAATTTTAACTCTGTTGGTTGAAAAGGGCTTTTCAACTTTGGCCATCAAAACTAATCTAGAAACTTTCCAAACAATATTTATACCTTGGATAATATGGGCTTTATTTAATCTTAATGAGGGTTTTAAAATGACAAGGTAATTTCCACTAAATCAATAACCGTAAAATTATAATACTTGTTGTAAGAATTTCTTTTAAGATTATACCTAGGGTTTTTTAAAGGTGACGCTCTGTTGATACATTTTTTGATATTATGTTAAATTTGAGAATTATATAAAAAGCATAAATTTTAAATGCTATGTTGAAAATTGACAATTCCTTGGTTTCGGAAGAAATCATTACTGAAGATTTTGTTTGTAATCTGAGTGCTTGCAAGGGTGCATGCTGCGTTGAGGGAGAAGCAGGGGCCCCCATAGATAAAGAGGAAACTAAACTTTTAGAAAAACACTATGATGCCATCGCCCCTTTTATGAATAAAGAGGGTAGGGCAGCCATTGAAAAACAGGGTAAATTTATCCAAGTAGATGATGAGACTTTTGAAACCCCATTAGTTAACAATAAGGAATGTGCTTATGTAGTTTTTGGAACCAATGGAACCACACAGTGTGCCATTGAAAATGCCCATCGAGCTAAATCAATCGATTGGAAAAAACCGATTTCGTGTCACCTTTATCCAGTTCGTATAAAAGAATATTCTGAATTCTGTGCAGTGAACTACCATCGCTGGCACATTTGTGAGTCTGGATGTAAATTGGGAGAAAGTTTGAAAATTCCCGTATACCAATTTGTGAAAGATGCCTTAATCCGAAAGTTCGGAAAAAAATGGTATTCAGAATTGGAAATGGCTGCCCTAGAAATTAATCAGTAATGATCTGTTTTTACAAGGGTTAAGCGATTTTTAGTTTTACATTTTATTGATTTTCAGCATTTTACAATATTTATTTATTTTTACATTTAGTATCCAAATAAATAAAATTTGTTAAAAACTCGACCTGTTTGTGGAAAAGTATGTCTTTCATTTTTGATAACATTTTAGAATCTTTGTTGTAAACAATATTCTATAATTAATCAAGAAAAGAGATTCAAATGGCATCACAAGAACCAATCCTCCAAGAAAATGAAAACAGATTTGTAATTTTTCCCATTCAACACCACGATATTTGGGAATGGTACAAAAAGATGGAGGCTAGTTTTTGGACAGCTGAAGAAATCGACTTACACCAAGATTTAAGCGACTGGAATTCCAAGTTGAATGATGATGAAAAATATTTCATCAAACATATTCTGGCCTTTTTTGCCGCTTCGGATGGAATCGTAAATGAAAATTTGGCGGAAAATTTTGTCAATGAAGTTCAATATTCTGAGGCCAAATTTTTCTACGGTTTTCAAATCATGATGGAAA